>JAJBAY010000121.1 GCA_020532515.1 Candidatus Cloacimonadota bacterium
CCAGAGCCAGCGCCGTCAGAATCCCCAAAGTGGTGGAGATCAGGGTGCTGAGCATGGCGATCATCATGGTATTGCGAAAGGCCTCTTTGATGGCGGTATTCTGGAAGAGTTGGATATAATACTTTGTGGTAAAGCCTTGCCAGCCGGCGATGATCCGCGAATTATTGAAGCTGAAAATGATCAAAATCAGGATCGGAATATACAGAAAGGCCATCACCAGGCTGAAAGCGGTGAGATTGAGCCCCTTGTACCAGTTTCGGGAAAGGCGTTTCATGAGGTCTGCCTCCTGGCCACATGGCGTCTATACAGGCCATACATGATGAGCAGCATGAGCGCCACCAGAAGTAGCAGAGTGAGTGAGAGAGCCGAAGCCATCGGCCAATTGCGCGGGATATTCTTGATCTTGTAAGTGATCACCTGGCCGACATATAGAGAGCGTTGATTGCCCACCAATTGGGGAATCAAATAGGCCCCCAAAGCGGGGATGAAGACCAGGAGGGTGCCGGCAAAGATCCCTTCCACCGCCAGCGGTAAAGTAATGCTGAAAAAGGCTTTGACCTCGTTTGCACCTAGATCCATCGCCGCATTCAGCAAAGTGAAATCCAGCTTTTCCAGCACGCTGTACAAGGGCAGAATCATATAAGGCAGATAGACATAGACCATCACCAGGACCACCGCCAGATCTGTGCGCAAGATCTCCAGAGGCTGGGAAATCAGGCCCATATTGATCAAAGTGGCATTCAGGACTCCACTATGCGCCAAAAATATGCGCCAGGAGAAGATGCGGATGATGAGGTTGGTCCAAAACGGGATGATGATGAAGATGAGCAGGGTGTTTTTCAGCTTTTCATTGGCACGGGCGATGTAATAAGCCACCGGAAAGCCCAGAAGCAGGCAGCCCAATGTAGTATAGATCGCCAGCTTGAAAGACAGGAAAAACGAACTGAGATAGCCTCCGGTAAAGACCTGACGATAGGCAGCCAGCGAGAATTCAAACTTCACATCGTAGATATCTGGGGTCAAAAAACTGTAGATGATCACGATCAGATAGGGAATCAGGAAAAAGCAGAGCAGCCACAGGATGGTGGGCAGGCTGAGTAGCCAAGAGCTGAGGTTATTGCGTTTTTCTGATGCGCTGTGCCGGCTCTTTGCTCTCAAGATCCCCTCCGTTTCAGAGCGCGGCTGAGTTGACCGCTCTCTGCCAATTGGGCTTCCGTGAGCTCTTCCAAGGCATCGCTTTCCAGCATCCAGGTATCGGTATCGTGCCAAAAGAGCCAGACCTTTTCTTCCCAATCCAGGGCTTTATCATCAAAATATACACGTTTATGCTGGGAGAAGACCCGGAATTTCAGCTTGCCCACCCGCACGATGTATTGAGTGTGCGAACCCAGATAGAGGATGTCTTCGATCTGCCCTTTGATCATATTGATGTCGTCTTGCGCGCGGGGTTTATTGCGGGAAATGGCGATCTTTTCCGGACGCAAAGAGAAGGTGACCCGGCTGCCCACCACAGGCGGCCGCTGAAAGCTGGAATCGATCTCAAAGCTCTGCCCGGTGCCATCATCACAACTGAGCTCCAGATAGTCATCGTAAAGAGCTTTCACCTCGCCTGTGATGAAGTTCGTCTCACCGATAAAATACGCGGCAAAGATGCTGGAGGGGCGTTCATAGATATCGTCGGGGGGACCTTCCTGGACTATCTTGCCCAGGTTCATCACTGCGAGGCGGTCTGAGATGCCCATGGCCTCGCCCTGGTCGTGCGTCACATAGATGAAGGTGATGCCCACCGCGTCGTGGATGTTCATCAGCTCGATGAGCATGTGTTGCCGCAATTTAAGGTCCAGCGCGGCCAGAGGTTCGTCCAAAAGCAGTACCCTGGGTTTGTTGATCAAAGCGCGGGCGATGGCGATGCGCTGTTTTTGTCCACCGGAGATTTGATCCGGGAATTTGTGGGCTTGATCCTCCATCTTCACCAGGCTCATCATTTCTTGGACTCGTTCTTTGATCTCGTCTTTGGGGACCTTCTTGATCCTGAGACCAAAGGCGACGTTGTCATAGAGCGTCATGTGGGGAAATAGCGAATAGTTTTGAAAGATGGTATTCACTTCACGCTTGTAGGGGGGTAAATCCGTGATTTCTTGATTGCCCAAACGGATGGTGCCGCTGGTGGGCGTTTCAAAGCCGGCGATCATGCGCAGCAGAGTGGTCTTGCCACAGCCGCTGGGACCCAGAAAGGAGAAGAGCTCGCCACTCTTGATGGTGAGGCTCACCCCGTCCACCGCGGTGAAGGAGCCAAAATCCTTGCTTACGTTTTCCAGTATTATATCTTCCACTGCTTCCTCTGTTTATGTATTTGCTGGCTGGATGGATGCACCCTCTGCAGGATTGGATGCGTCTCGCGTCCAGTAAAACCCAAGCCTGCTGGATTGGATACGTCTCGTGTCCAGTAAAACCCCAAACCTTAACTTGCTGGATTGGATACGTCTCGTGTCCAGTAAAACCCCAAGCCTTAACTTGCTGGATTGGATACGTCTCGTGTCCAGTAAAACCACAAGCCTTAACTTGCTGGATTGGATACGTCTCGTGTCCAGTAAAACCCCAAGCCTTAACTTGCTGGATTGGATACGTCTCGTGTCCAGTAAAACCACAAACCTTAACTTGCTGGATTGGATACGTCTCGTGTCCAGTAAAACCACAAGCCTTAACAAAAGTGGAGCTGAGCTGATCAAAACTCCGCCCCTCTCCCACTCCTGCAGGCGAGACGCCTGCAATCCAGGCAGCTATTTAATGAGCAAAAAAATACAGTGGGGAATGCCGGGCGGCATCCCCACTGCTCGGAGGGCATTCTATGTAGGGTCTGTAGGCTGATTACAATATCTCTGGTTCTACTTATTCTGTCAAGGAGAAAAGTGGACTTTCTTCCGATATGGCTGTTGAAATATATCAACACACCCTCAATGTGCTATAATTAGCTTGCACTTACGCTCTGTTGTCGGACTCTTAAATTGTAGGAAATAAATACCGTTTGTGGAAATCTGTCCACTTTTATCGCGTCCATCCCAGCTAATTGTGCCCTGCTTTTGGGTGACTGTGTTTTCATAAACCAATTGTCCGCGCAGATTGTAAATACTGATCCGGGCTGCCTCTGCTTTATCCTGCTGATAATCTATTGATAAGAGCTGTCCTCTGCGCACAGGATTGGGATAGGGCTTCAGGCTCTGCGCTATGGGCACGGATGCATCTCCCGGATTACTCACGGGCAGGATGTTCGCTATATACCACTGATTCTCCGCGGGCAGCCAGCTCAGATTGCCAAAGCTGTCTTCCGCTTTGATAGAATAGTAAAAATACTCGTCACCCTGCTCAAAATCCGGGTAAAGGGTATATAGATAAAGGTTATTGCCACCATAGACCAT
The DNA here is from genome assembly GCA_020532515.1 of Candidatus Cloacimonadota bacterium. GTDB lineage: Bacteria > Cloacimonadota > Cloacimonadia > Cloacimonadales > Cloacimonadaceae > UBA5456. The sequence continues at coordinate 3,417 of JAJBAY010000121.1, forward strand.
TTCCTGATTGTAGGCGGGATTATCATCAATCTTGTAGCTGATACTCACCGAAGCTATGCCGGATTCATCTTCCGCCAGCACCACAAAGGTCGCTTCAGTACCGATGGTTTCGATGGGGTTGTGGCTAATCACAGGAGCCTGGGCATCACCTCTCACCACGAAGATATGCGGGTCCAGCTCGGCAAAATCCGGTTGGCTGCGTTTGCGCCCACTATTGTCCGCCGCCTGAATATAATAGCGGATCGTATCGCCCACAGCATGGCCGCTGATAAAGCCTTGATAGCCATATCCGCCAGTGGGGCTCAGCATGCTGTACTGCCAGTCTGAGCTATTGAACCTATAGGCTAATCGAGTAGGGTGATGTTAGGAAGCGATCCTAACATCATCCCTCTCACAGAACCGTGCGTACGGGCCTCGTACACGGCTCCTGATAATCTTTGTGACTACACATAGTAATCAGATAGAACTCCCG
>JAJBAY010000018.1 GCA_020532515.1 Candidatus Cloacimonadota bacterium
TGTTCTGCTCGCGCCGGCGTTTCCACTGCTGGAAGATCTGATATACAGACAATCCCAATCCGTGCCAGATGCCCCAAACCAAATAGCGGGAATCTGCCCCATGCCAGAGCCCACATAAGGCCATGGCAATGACCGGCACAAACCCCAATAGCCATATTTTGCTGGAACTTATCCTGGACAAAGGGAAGAAGATGTAGTCACGGATAAAATCCGAGAGTGAGATATGCCAGCTCCGCCAAAACTGGCTGATATTCGTGGCCAGATAGGGCCTGGCAAAGTTTTCCATCACCCTAATGCCAAAAAGCCGGGAAGCTCCGATGGCGATATCGCTGTAGCCAGCAAAGTCAAAGTAGATCTGAAAGGCGTAGCCAAACACTGCCAAAAGCGCAATGCCGGGATGATATTGACTTGGGTTCTGCCAAACATTCGCAATGAAAAACCCGATCCAATCCGCAAGCACCAGTTTCTTGAAGAGTCCTAGTACGATGCGCTGGCTCCCCAATTCAAGATCAGCTCTCCTGAAGGGAATCCGGGGACTTTGAAATTGAGGGTTCAGCCTTTCAAAACGCTCGATCGGCCCTGCCAAAAAGATGGTAAACAGGCTGTTATACAGCAAGAAATCAGCTAAACTACCTGGACGCAGCAGTTTCCATTTGATATCGGTGAGATAGCTGATCTGTTTGAAGGCGATATAGCTGATGCCCAACGGCAGAAGCAAATGATGCAAACTGAAGCGGGGCAAAGCCTCCAAGAAGATGTATAGGCTGTCTGAGATGCCAGCCAATAGCCCCAGATATTTGAAAAAAAGCAGGCTTGTCAAGATGCCGAGCACGCCCAAGGCATGTGCCCAGCCATTTCTCTTTAGCCGGTAGATCAACTGTCCCATGCCATAGCTATAGAGAGTGAGCGCCAGCACCACGATCAGGGATTGATGATCCAGCAGCCAAATAAAAAGCAGGCTGGCAGCGCTCAAGAGCAGATTTCTTAGGCGCTGAACTGGCAAAAGCCAGTACAAAATCAGACTGAGACTCAGGATGCCAAAGAACTCAATACTAATCATCTAAAGTATACTCGCCTTATCTGATGCGGGGTATCCTGATACCGGTACCTGAGCAGTTCAGAAAAGCCCATCTCGTCTCTGCGTTATATCAGAGCTTGCTTATCTTACGATAGATGTTGCCGGTAGAACTCTGCAATCTGAGCAGATATATTCCGGCTGGAAGCACCTGACCCTCGCTATTTTTACCGTCCCAATTCAGGGTCAAATCGCCAGCTTTGCGGAAAGCAGAAAACAGGCTTCTGACCTTTTGTCCCTTCAGATTGAAAACCTCAAGGCTGATCTGCTGATCACTTTTAAGCTCGCAATTTATCGCCAGATTCCCCAGGAAAGGATTCGGGCTCACCTGTAAATCAAGAGCTTTCAGAGCAGGGCTCACGGCATCCTGAACCTGGGTGCCACTCTCGACTGACCAAATGGCATCATAGGATATACTGTCTGAGGAAGCGACATGGCAGCGTACAGTATGCTGACCGTGTGTCGGAAAACTGGTTTCCAGCAGAAAACTATTTTCAGGATTTAATACTTCATCTATATACCACTGAAAACTAAGCTCTGCCTGAGTAGTATAAGCTTCTACCACAAAGATCTGGCTTGCTCCGCCCGGAATATTTAAAACTTCATCGTTGAGGGGATACAATTCCCCGATCTGCAAATCCAGCATCCGCAAGCTGTAGATATTCACCGGTATAATCGGCTTGTCATTGGCACCTGTGGGCACAGCCCCGATCGCCAAAACATTGTCCAGGCCCTCGATGATATCGCCAAAGATGGCATAGGCCCCATTCAAATGGTTCGCCGGGGCCACAGTGATGTAATACTGGCTGCCAGCGCTATTGGGAGCAGGGGTTCTGGCCATAGCCAAGACTCCGGCATGGTCATGCAAAAGTCCGGGATAAAACTCATCCTGGATGGTGTAACCGGGGCCACCAGTGCCGTTGCCACGGGGACAGCCATCTTGAATCATAAAGCCATCGATCACGCGGTGAAAAATGAGGTTGTTGTAGAAACCGGAATTGGCAAGATCGCGGAAGTTATAGGCGGTAATGGGCACCAATTCATCGTATAATTCTGCGGTAAAGCTACCCATTGAGGTATGCCAACGGGCAAAGATGCGGGCATTTGAGATGGCTGGCATACAGATCAGGATGCCAAGCATAATAATTACAAATCTGCGTTTCATGTGTGTCTCCTATTTGAGCTTTATAAAGTCGTTTAGTCTGAAGCAGGTGAGTTTCAATCTGACTCCCGTAGGTCAGGCTCTGCGTCCAAGGCCTCAGAAAAAGCGCTGCTCATGGCCTGGATGGAGCGTGCGCACAACATATTCCGTTTGAGCTTTTTATCCCGGGGGGGATTTGCCAAAGCCGGTAAGATGCCGAAATTCGCATTGACCGGAGAAAAACTCTGTTTGGGCTGCAAGCTAATCAATCTGCGCCACAATTGTCCCAGGATAGTTACTTCAGGAAGGCTATTGATTTCACCATCGATAATACCTGCTATTAGCAAGCCGGTGGCCATGCATTCTACATAACCCTCCACTCCACTGAGTTGACCGGCAACCCAGACATCAGGCCTGGCCTTCAGACTGAGGTTTTCATTTAAAATCATGGGGGAATTGAGATAGGTATTGCGATGGATGGAGCCATAGCGCAGGAAATCTGCATGTTCCAGACCCGGGATCAGCTTGAATATGCGCGCCTGTTCCGGATAGCGCAGCATGGTCTGACAGCCCACCAGGTTGTAGGCAGTGCGATCTGAATTCTCCGCGCGCAGTTGCAGAACACCATAAGCCTTCTTGCCTGTGGAAGGTACTTCCAGACCCATCGGACGCATCACGCCATGCCTCAGAGTATCCTTGCCTCTGCGTGCCAGCTCTTCGATGGGGATGCAGTTTTCGTAAAACTTAAAGCTTCCACCGTTGAAGAAAGCATCTTCAAACTCATGTGACTCATGCTTTTCACCCTCCAGAAGAGCATCTACAAAGCGGTAATACTCATCTTTCTCAAAGGCACAATTCAGATAGTCCGGCTCTCCTTTGTCGTAACGGGCTTTGGCATATACCTTGTCCAAATCTATGCTGTCGGCATCGATAATGGGCGCAATAGCATCAAAAAAGAAGAGATGATCCTCGCCCAAGAGGCTCACCAGATGGTGCATCATCGCCTTTGAGCTCAGCGGACCGGTGGCTAATATAACTCTGCCTTCAGGCAGCTCAGTCAATTCCTGACGGATTAGCTGAATCTGAGGATTGGCTTCTATTTCTGCGGTGATTCTGGAGGCAAAAAGCTCGCGATCCACCGCCAGCGCATGGCCAGCCGGAACGTTGCAGTCTTGCGCTATGGGCAAAAGTATGGAGCCCAGAATATGCATTTCTGCTTTGAGCAGGCCGGAAGCGGTATCCAGACGGGTGGACTTCAGGCTGTTGCTACAGACCAATTCTGCCAGGAGTCCGGTCTGATGCGCTTCGGTTTGTCGGTCTGGACGCATCTCGTAAAGCTTTACTTGATATCCTCTTGCGGCAAGTTGTAAGGCGGCTTCACAGCCGGAAAGCCCGGCTCCGATAATGCTGATCGTGCCTTTCACGATTCCCGCTTGATCGAGGGGTTGTTCCTTTGAATTTTCATAGCCCACTCCTCATTTTGAAGATCTCGGGATTGCGGGTAAAGCGGAAGACCGTGTCAAATTCCACTTGATGCAGCACAGACATATCATCATCTATGCGCAGCATAAAGCGGTGCGCATCATACTCGCCAAAATCCAGCTTGCGGGTCTCACCCTGCATATTGGTAATCCAGACCGTACACATCGGGTTGTCAAAGGCCTCCCGATACAGCTCATCTTCACCAGAGACAAAGATATAGCTGCGGAAGTTTTGCAGAATACCGATGATTTTGACCAAGGCGTAATTATTGCTATCCAGCTCAAAATTGTTTCTTGCATCCTGAAAGGTCCAATCTGCGCCATCCCGCTTCAGAGTGTAGGTATTCTTTGCGTGCCTCACCTTGATTTGCTTTAATTCATCCTCCCAATAGTGGATGATAATAGGTGAACGCCAATTGATGAGATCGGGCTGATAGAGTTGCACCACCTTGCTTTTCAGTTGATAGACTTTGCTGTCACCTGCATAGCGGAAGTAGTCCCAGGCATTGCCCAGATTGCTAAAGAGCACGTGCACCTGCCGGGATTTGTCGCTAACGCGGATATGCAAGGCCTCATCATCTTTCAATTCATAACGCTCGACAGCCCCTTCTGCATCGCTCATGGCGGTGGTGGGATATTCCGCTTTCAGCACATGCTCAAATAGCTCATATATCTTCAGCGAATCTGCCTTCCAGAGCACCTCAGTATTTACTTTCCAGATGCCCTCATCCAGGATCAATTCCAATTCTTGGGCAGAATTAAAGATCTCGATTTTCTCTACTTTATCCAGATTCAGGCGAAAGACCTTCTTGCTGCTTTCTTGAGGCTTGGCTATTCTGAGTACAAAATAGGTCAAAAGCAATGCTGCCAGCAGGATGATGAGGATTAATTTAGTTCTTTTCATGATAATATCTCAGCTTCAGTTTTCGTTTCAGCGCAGCCAGCAGTCCTATGATGATCAAGATCAAGGGCGGCAAGACAATGGCTATCACCTTCGCCGTGGTTTTGATGTTGTTTTCGATCTTCTCCATATTACCCCAGGTTATGCCGATCTTTTGCATAAAGCGTGGCACGCTGAGCAGGGAAGAGCCCAGATGGCGGCTGCGGATATGAATCATAGAAGCGCGATCCAAAAGATAGTCCAGAGCGTTCAGTATTACGTTACTGCGTTGGTCATAGATGCTTTGATCAGATTCTATAACGAGCTCCTTATCGCCAAAGAGTACCATCTTCAGCTTGGGAGATTTTGCCACGAAATCGGAGTCTGTCTCTGCAAAGCTTGATCCGATAAAGTAGCTATCAAACGAACCGCTGAGGATGGCTGCCGTATTGATGGGGCCTGCTGTAAAATCTTCATAACTGGGATCGTAAAAGAGCTCCTTTTTGAGTTGAAACTCCGGCGCTTTCATCCATCCGGATTGCCCAGAGCTTTGCAGGATTGGCTCAAAACTGATGCCGGCCTTACCGCTAAAACTGACCCCGCTGGCCAGATACATCACGATATTATCCATGTTTTGGGTGATGGGATGGGAGCTACCCCGCAGCACCGGATACATCGGATAGTGCATCATATTCCCCAGTCCCACCTGCCGTAGATCACAGTGCATATCCAGGACCACATCGTCCGAAAGCCGGAAACCATAGTGTTCCAGCAGCTTGATTACGTTTGTGTCCAGGGGAAAGAGATGGCGGCCATCTGTATCCACTTTATCCTGCAAAAAGACGACCTTGCCTCCCCCCATGATGTATTGATCCAGATTGTAAAGCTGATTCTCGCTGATGTCTCTGGCAGTTCCGGTGAAAAGCAGCGCATCGGTGTGCACCAGTGGCTCGATCAGCTTTGCATCATAGGTGTCAAAGTTTGATGACAAAGAGCGCTCAAAGGCTTCGACATTAAAGTCAAGGTAAGTGCTGTCCCGGAATACAGCCACCTTGGGCATAGTGTGCGCCGCCAGAGCTTGGATGCGCATGGTGAGTTCATATTCCAGCTTGGGTTCCATCTGGGGCATCAGGTTCAAGGACTGGACTCTTCCCTGATATTCAAAGATCAGCCCAAAGATTACTTCTTTGGTAGTCATCTGATCTTTTTCAAAGATTTGAAACCGGATGCGGCTGAGGCCACTAGCTTGTGCTAATTGATACAATTCTTCCTGAGTGCGCGGTTTGATATATTCATAGCGGAATTTGCCCCGGCTCACGCTAGCATATTCCCTGAGCAGATCATTGGTATAGCGGTCCAGCGCATTCATGCTAGCGGGCAGAGACGATGAAGAGACGATCTTCACCACCATCACATCTTCCAAAGCGCGCATGGTTTCTTTACTGACCCGGCTCAGACTATAGGCCTTATTCTTGGAAAAGTCTATTCTCAGGCTAAAGAACCCTACCACCAAAAGCAGGGCGACGACGATGCCGATCTTGACGAGCAGAGAGCTCATGATACCAAAAGTTTTCTTCATCTCTTAGCGCTCCTGCATCATGTTTTTACTTTGCAGATTAAACTCCGCCAAAAAGGCAAAAATCAGGGTAACCGCTACAAAAAACAGCAGATCCCGAATATCCAATACCCCTTTTGAGAAACTGGCAAGATGGTATTCGAAACTGAAGAATTGCAGATATCGCACCACCGAAAGAGGCATCAGCACCAAAAGATAACGCATCGCATAAAAGAAGCCGGATATCACCAAAGCCAGAACAAAGGCCAGGACCTGATTCGAAGGCAGAGAGCTGGCAAAAACACCGATCGAGATATAGGCCAAGGCGGCAAAGACCAAGCCTGAAAAGCCCAGAACAATGGCACCATAATCGATGTTTTCACCCAGGACCACGACGATCCCGAAATAGATTAGACAAAAAGCCAAAAGGGTCAAGACCTGCAAAAAGGCAGAAAGAATCTTGCCCCAGACCACCTGTGACAAGCGGATGGGCAGAGTGCTGAGTAGTTCGATAGTTCCGCTGCTGCGCTCTTTGGCAATGCTACCCATAGTAATGGCGGGAATAAAGAAGATAAACAGCAGATGGATGATGCTGTAAATGCCACGCAGCTCAGCCAGATCGATCTTAAACAACGTGGTGGCAAAGGCTGCACCAGAGATCACCAGAAACAGCACAAAGACGATATAGGAGGTTACCGAGCGCATCGCTAATTGGTATTCTTTTTTTGCTATAGTTAAGATCGCGTTCATATTTCTTGCTCTCCTTCATCTTCATGGTCTTCCACGCTGGACATCTCTTCTGCAATTTCCGCCTCTGCGTCTTTGGGAAGAGGCTCAAGCGCTTGCTCCGGCACAGCTATCCCTTCTTTGGTAAGACTGTGAAAGATCTCTTCCAGGCTTTTTTGTTGGGCATAAAGGCACACAATCAGCCAGCCGTTTTCAGAGATGAATCGGGCCAGATCATACTTGATATCCAGCTCGGCAGGTACCCTGATCTGCAACTTAAAATACTCACCTTCCTGAGCTTGACTGAGGATTTCCAGCTCCGGATGATACTCAAGGAACTCAGAAAAGTCTGGATTTTCGGCTTCGAGCTCCAGATGCAGCACCTGATAATCTTTGAAATAGCTGTTTAGCTTGCCGATCTCATCATCCACGATGATCTTACCTTTGTTGATGATCAATACCCTATCGCAGAGAGCCTGCACTTCTTGCATGATGTGCGAAGAAAGCAGCACCGTCTTCTGGGTGCCCAGGCTGCGGATCAACTCACGAATTTCCAAAATCTGATTTGGATCCAGACCGCTGGTGGGCTCGTCCAGGATCAAAATCTCAGGATCGTGCAGTATAGCCATAGCCAATCCCACTCTTTGCCGGTAGCCTTTGGAAAGAGTGCCCACTCTCTGGTACAGCACGTCTTGCAAGCCGCAATTTTCCACCACATACTTCAAACGCTGGGTAAAGCGTGCTGCCGGCATTTTTCTGAGATCTGCAATGTAGCGCAAGATCTCCTGGGTAATCATCTCATCATACAAGGGATTATGTTCTGGCAAATAGCCAATCCTGGCACTGGTGGCAATGGGATCTGCAAAGATGCTCTTTCCATCCAACAAAATGCTGCCGGAACTTGGCTGCAAATAGCCCACCATCATACGCATAGCGGTGGTTTTACCGGCGCCATTGGGACCCAAAAAGCCAGTAATAGTGCCGCTGCCAACGCTAAAGCTGATTTCATCCACAGCTTTGAGAGCGCCAAAATGGCGGCTTAGGTTCTTGATCTCTATCATCTAAAAGATTTTACTCCACTTAGTTAAAATTAAACTTCACATTCATCTCAAGATCGGGCTCTTTCAGCAAGATGATCTCGCCTTCTTTCAGGCCGGAGGTAATCTCCACCTGATGAAAGTCGTTTGCACCCAGCTTCACCACCCGAGCTTCGGGTTTCTGCCTGTCTGCTTTGTCATCGGTCTGCAAAGTATCCGCAGATACCACATAGACCACGTCTTGATTCTTATCATCTGCAAAAACCGCTCCAATGGGGATAACAATTACATCTGCGCGGGATTCGCCCTGGATGCTGATCGCGGCTGTCATACCGGGTTTGGCTGTGTCTCCGGTGGCATTGATGCTGATCTCCACAGGGAAGACTTTGGCGCTATTGATCGTGATCGCTTTGGGGGCGATCTTCACGATGCTGCCTTCATAGCTTTCATAGGGCAAAGCGTCGAGCTTGATTGTAGCCTTCTGCCCCACCTTGAATTTGGCGATGTCCACTTCGTTGATATTGGACTGCACGATCATGTGCGAAAGATTCGCAATCTGCATCACCACAGTACCTTCGCCATAGGCATTGATGCTGGAAGTCACCATTTCGCCTTCATTGACCTTGCGTTCTATCACCGTGCCGCTGGCGGTAGCATACATGTGGATCACTGTGCCTGGCACATCCAGATCCCTGATCATTTCGTATTGCCGGCTGGCTTGCGCATGCTGTATTTCGGCTGAGACCAAAGCGTCTCTGGCTTTGTCATAATCCGCCTGGGAGATATATTCATTTCCCAAAAGCGTACCGCTGTCTGCAAAATCCTTCTGAGCCTTCTGCAGTTCAAGCTCTGCTCTCTGCAGCGAGGCTTTGGTATTGAACAGCGTATTCGCCTGATTGTAGTCCGGCTCGATATCTGCCAGAATCTGGCCCATTTTCACATAATCGTTTTCTTTCACATAGAATTTCACTATCTTCCCAGAAACCCGTGATTTTTGGGATACGATAGTGGCAGGTTGGACCTCTCCGGTCACCTCGATCTTGGAATCGATTTTGCCACGCTTCACAGTGTACTTTTCATGCTCTTGCACAGCTGATACTGGCTTCTTATTCTTAGCTTTATTACATCGGCTAAAACCGATAGCCATGGCAATCAAGATCACTACGATGATGATTATGATCCATTTCTTACGCATAATTCCTCGCTTACTGCAAATAATTCTATTATAGTCTTAGACAAAAGGTTTAAAGACTTGGTTCATGTCAATCAAAAAGCCTCGGATACTGCTTGCTGCCCCTTTGTAGAAGGCAGATCAGATCCCTTTTTCTTGATCCAGCTCTGATCGCCATAGATCAGCCAACTGCCCTGATTGCGATGGAAATAGGAGAAATAGCCAGAATCCTCCGGCTCATGATAGTCAACACTCTCGAGGCTGGATTTATAATGGTCTATGGTATGAGCCACCGCATATTTTCCATTTATTTCGATATAAAGCACCTCGATCTCCAAAAGCTGAAAGCGGCCCCTCCGATCCAGAATTTCTTCGTTCAAATGCCAGGCGATCTTCCCCTTGTGCAAATAGTTGTTATCCACATGATCCATCATGCCATAGACATTACCCAAGTTAAAATCCAGCGAAAGATCGTAAAGAATATCGCGGATCTCAGCTTGGGCCTGGTTTTCCGAATCATCCGTATTGCAGCTCGTACACAGAACCAGGCAAATCAAGACAAAAAGGATATAGACAGGTTTCATGACTTAATTTCGAGCACAGCCAGACTTTCGATGTGCCAAGTATTGGGGAACATATCAAATATGCTCAAGGCTTTTAATTCATAGCGGTCGTCTTTCATCAGTATCCTGAGATCCCGCATCAGACTCATCGGCGAACAGCTCAGATACAAGATCCTGGCTATTGGGGCTTCGCGGATTGCCAATAAAGCGCTTTCCTGCACTCCAGCACGCGGTGGGTCCAAGATAATAGCATCAGCTTTGAAATCCTGGCTTAGTTTAATAAGGGTATCTTCAAATTTCCCACAGATAAAGCGCGCATTGTCAAAGCCATTGTTCTTGGCATTTTCGGTGGCATCTTTCACTGCCACAAGCTCTTCTTCTATACCTACCAGCTCAGAAATTTCACTGGCCAGACTGAGGCCGATGGCGCCAATGCCACAATAGGCATCGATCACCTTGTAATGCTTTTTCATCTGCGCACGCATCACGGTGAGGATATTCTCCATGGTACCATGATTTACCTGCCAGAAGCTGCGATAGTGTATCCGAAAACTGAGATCGGAAAGCGTATCCTGAAGAAAGTCCCGCCCAAACAGCAGCTTTTCTTCGCCTCCCAGGATCACATTGGTTTTGTCCCGGTTGATGTTTTGCACTATGCCCACAACCTGTGGAAAAGCTTCTGTGATGCCTTGAACGATGGTTTTGGAAAAAGGCAGACGTGCAGAGCGGCAGACCAGGATGAGCATGATTTCAGACGCATCATGGTTGCAGCGCAGACCGATGTGGCGCAAGCAGCCGCTATTGTGCTCTTCATCGTAAGGCTCTACTTTGGCCTTTTTACAGAGCTCCATCAGCAGATTAGCTATGTCATCAAAGACAGGCGGGTGATTGCGACAAGCCTGGTGAGGCACAATCTCATGCGAATAGCGCGCAAATATGCCATAATTCAGACCTTCGCCCACTGGCATATAGACTTTGTTGCGGTAGTGGAATTGCTTTACCGAAGGCGTGCAGCCGGAGATCAAATGATCATAATCATGAAAAAGCTCCCGCATCAACTGCTCTTTATACCTCAGCTGAGTGGGATAGTCCAGCATCAGCCAGTCACAGCCTCCGCAGGGTTCCGGGGCCGTAAAAGCTTCGCATCGGGGCTCGACAAAGCCTTCTCCCCGGCTATGATATTCTGTGACCCGGGCAAAGGCATGATCTTTTTTACTCAGCGTAATTTCTACTGTTACTACATCACCTATCGCTGTAGAAGGAACAAAGATGGCCCGGCCCTCATGAAAGCCCAGTCCGCTTCCGCCCATGGCGATCTTTTCGATGGTAAGTTTTTCTATCATCAGATCTTCCTCAGCCGCTCAATCCTGTCTGAGACACTGGGATGAGTGGCAAAGATCGAGGTCTTGCTTTTGCTGTTGATTTTGGCCAGGGCAAAGCTATCCTGCCTGGCGGCTGGCATGTAATACTGCTCAATCTTCTGCAATGCTGCAATCATGCTGCCGGCACCGGTCAGCTCAGCAGCACCTTTGTCTGCTCTGTATTCACGATAGCGGGAGTAATAGGACACCGGAATCATAGCCAGTAGCATCAGCACATTTTGCAGCAGCATCACCACCAGATAGTAGCCCAAGTAGCCCAAGCCGCCACGACCTTTATCGTTCCTAAGGGCAACATCCAGCCCTGCAGCCACGATTCGCGCTGCAAACATCACAAAGGTATTTACGAGGCCCATCACCAAAGTCATGGAAACCATATCGCCCTGAGTAATGTGCGTCATTTCGTGTCCCGCTACAGCCGCTACTTCGTCGTCAGAGAGGCGATCCAAAAGTCCGCTGGAAAACGCCATCAGAGATTTGTTTTTTGAGGCGCCTGTGGCAAAAGCGTTTACGTCTTGAGCAGGATAGATTCCCACTTCAGGGGTAGCTATCCCCTCATGCTCTGCCATTTGGGCTATAGTTTCGTACAAAAAGCGAGCCCTGGCGTCCGGACTATTGGCATTAATTAGCTGTATTTTATAAGCCTTTTTGGCCATAAATTTACTGAGCGCCAGCGAGATAAAGGAACCCGCAAAGCCAAATATCGCACAGAAGATCAATAGCTTAAAGGTCTGATCTGCAGGCATCGGGACAAAGAAGAGTATCACGGATAGCATCATCACTACCAGGAAATTGATCAATAGGTAGAATCCGATACGTTTTAATCCTTGCATGGTTTACCTCCAATTACAAGTCTTTGATTCCAAATTCTCAAATCCAGCGAATCATGGCAAGTAAAATCTGCTTTATGCCCGACAATAGTATCGTCCGCCTGCATAAATGTGCCGATAAAAGCAATGTAGGGGCGATGGGCATAACGCCCAAATAGAACCACGTTGGCACCAAAACCATGTAAAAGGGTTTTCAGCCCAAAACCCCTACATGAACGCGCATGCAAACCGCAATCTGCCCTTGCCAGCTCAATTCGTTTTTAACGCATATTCGACTCGAGATGACTCGAGCATCTGAGTCATCTCGAGTCGAAGACAAATCAAAGACAAGTTTGGCGGCAAAGGAAGGCAGGGCTATTTAGCTTGTCCGCCTTGTTAAGGGTTAAAAAGCAAGGGCACGATCTGTTGACCGTGCCCTTTGCTCATGTTGTTTGTGCTCCAAATTACCTTTTATAGAAAGGCTTTAAAGCATCCTATAGTCATATGACACTATTTCATCATAATCATTTTTTTGGTAGAGCTGTATTTACCAGCTTTCATCTTGTAGAAGTACACGCCAGTAGAGACGGTACGGTTATTCAGATCAGTACCGTTCCAAACCACAGTGTGGTTGCCAGCGGCCTTATCTTCACTTACCAATTTCTTGACCAATTGGCCTTTTACGTTGTAGATTTCGAGGGCTACAGGTCCGGCTTCTTTCGTGCTGAAACGGATTGTGGTTTCAGGATTGAAAGGATTGGGATAGTTGCCTTTTAGCTCTGTGGTATATACTGGAGCAGTGGCATCTCCGGTATCAGATCCGCCTTCTGTATGTACGCTAAAGCCATCCACATAGAAGACAAAGGCGTCGTTCGATGTGCAACGAATAGCGATATATACGTCTTGTCCATCATAAGCAGAGAGATCGTAGATATATTCGGTCCAGGTGGCCGGAGCTTGTACATCTTCAGCGCCCGTGATATATTGGAAGCCTTGGGGAAGGATTACAGGCATGGTGGATACGCCTACTCTGAAACGTTCCATTCCGTAGTTTGTGGTATGGCTTCTGGCATAGAATTTCACCGAGCTGTTTGTACCCAGATTGATGCGGCGGGTAACCAACATATCCTTATTGGGAGGAGTCGCTGCGGCAAAGCTGGCCGCCATCTTGTTTCCAGCGTGAGGAAGTACATCCGTGATGGGAGGTACGGTCTGAGAAGGATTGAAGATGATGTAAGCCATCGGTGATCCGCTACCTGGGAAGGCTATACCGGTGAAACCGTAGGTTTCTGAACCATCTTGGTCGATAAGAGTCCAATGACCAAATTCAGTAGCAAAGTCGGCATATTCTTCAAAGCCGTCTTCCAGTGCTACTGGAGCCAGAACCAGATTGACATTCACATTGACTGTGGCAGGGACAGATTCACCTTCGCTGTACATAGCAGTTACGCCATAGAGGTAATCGCCATTAGGCACATCCATATCCATGTAGGTAGTAATGGCAGGATCGCTGATAGTGGAGAGCATCTGCCCATCGCGGTACACTTTGAAGCCCAAAAGGGCGCGGCTATTGCGGTTGGGTTCAAAGCGGTTTGCGCTCAGAGTGCCCTGAGGCGTGCTCAGAGGGCTTTCCACAATTGCTACAGGGGTGAGGGCTTTAAGGGTCGTATTGGTGGCTACAAAGCCCTGGATCAACCAGTTGTAAGTAAGCGTCTCGGCAAGCCCAGTAAGAGTAGTCCAGCCACCGAAGTTCATGATATTGCCTTTGCCTTCGATCACAGGACCATCATCGCAACCAGCAGGATGTCCACCCTGGGTGTTTACGCCATAACCAATCCACAGTCTGTCTGTCGGAACGGCTACAGGAGTATTAAGGACATGCAGATTCCACTCATTAATGGTGATGTTATCGGCTACAGCAGAATATACCATGGTACCAGGAGTGGTAGCGGTGCCACCGGTCCAGACTTTGATAGTATATACGCAATTTTGATAAGCAGGCATAAACTTCAGCTGGGTGAGCGCGCCGCCCTGATATGCTACAAGGTCTGTGGCATCATACATATGGGCTACGTCAAATTCGGCTGCGGCATTGGTGCCGATGCTATTAACAGAAGCGTCGTTGTTGCTCCAGGATATCCATTCACCCTCTTGCGGTGTTTCAGGACTGGTCCAGGCAAGGCTTACATCGTTGCCATCCACGGTGGCGGCAAGATCAAGCGGAGGAGTCAGACTGATGATTTGAACGGTTACAGGACCGGCAGGATCGGATTCGCCGTTATCATAATAAGCGGTAACGGTGTAAATGTAACTACCCACTGCCAGATCCATGTCGTCATATTCAGTAGTGGCGGGGCCGGCAATGGTATTGATGAGAGCTCCATCACGATATACCTTGTAACCAAGCAGGTCGCGGGTAATATCTCTTTGAGCAGGAGCAGGGATAGGAGTTCCGATGTTGCGGGCTATGCTGCCTCTGGTGTTTAGGCTGGCTACAGGAGCTTCGAAACGCACAGGAGTATCGCCAATGCTCACATCGTCCACCAGGAAGATGAAGGCGTCGTTTGATACGCATTGGATGCCCACACGGATGTCCTGACCGGCATAGGCCGAGAGGTCATAGCTATAAAGAGTCCATGCTTCAGGGGCCGATACATGACTGGCGCCACTGATGATGGTGAAGTTTGCCGGAGCAGTGCCACCGGTGGAAACTCCAACTTTGAAGCGCTCCGCGCCGTATTGAACAGTGTAGCTCCTGGCCCAGAAGTTCAGGAAGTGGCCATTTTCTACACCTACCAGGGGCGAGATCATCCAATCGTTATTGACAGTAGTGGTGGCCGCAAAGCAAGCCGCCATCTTATTGCCGCTGTGGGCAAGAAGATCGGTAACGGGAGGAACGGTAGCCGTAGGATTGTATATCATATAGGCCATAGCAGCGTATGCGTTTGGCCAAGTGATACCAGTCATCCCATAGGTGGTGGCCATATCGACATCTACCAGCACCCAGGGATCAAAGCTAAGGCTGAAGTCAGTATAGCTTTCGAAGTCATCTACAAAACCATCAGGAGGAGGAGGAGGTGTGTAGCCAGGTTCTACCCAACTCAGATGCACATCGTTGCCGCTTACTGTGGCAACAAGATCTGTAGGAGGATCCATTATCTCATTCATCTCAACCACGCTGAAGCTATCAAGATAGAGATAGAATTGATTGAGCTCACTGTAGCCATGGAAACCAAGATAGATGGTTCCATCAGCGGCGATGGGAACGATCACTTCAGCCAATTGATAGGCGGAGTTTGTGATGTTTTCATTTGCCCAAAGCTGCTCTGTCATAGCTGCCGCGTTAGCTGCGTTACCTTTGAAGAGAGCTAATTTTTCCGGGTAGCTGGCGCTATTTGCACGGTAGTAGAAGCTGATTTTATAAGCATATTCGCCTGTTACTTGGAGGGGAGGAGAGATGAGCCAGTCGTCCATATTCTGGGTTGAACTGTAGCGGATGCGCATGACGTTGGGAGCTGTATTGGCGTTTGTATCCAAGAAGCTTTCCCAGGTGTACATGTCATCATTCTCGTTCAAGACACTCCAGCCTATAGGAAGTGCAGGTGGGGTTACGGTATCAAAACCTTGAGTATAAGGATAAGTGGTAATGGTGGGATCCATCCAGGTGGTAAAGCTCCACACCGGGCAATCCAAGGCATCGCCATCTGTATTAAAAGGTATTACTTTCCAGTAGTATTGGGTGTTGTAATTCAGGGTACTGGCAAGTTCATAGGTGGTTTCGGTTTGGATGATGCCATCTACCAGATTGGTGGGGGGATTGTCTGTACCTAAATATACTTTGAAGCCTGTGGTAGCTCCACCGCCCGTAATCCAGCTCAAAGATGTGTTGGGGCTCACGTTTGTGGCAAGGTCTGCCGGAATGGGGTTTTGCGCTGGCATGGGTGGAGCACCCTGTTGAGCAGCGCTAAAACTAAAGGTGAGTCCTTCTGGAGGATAAACATCAGCGTTCAAACGGCAATTGCTGTTATTTGCAGTTCCGGCTGCAGTAGCAGTCCAATCTGTAAGGGTGGTACGATTGTTGTAATCGTCGTTACCGGCACCACGTAGTCCCACCTGGACGGTTTGAGCGGTAGTCACCGTGACAGCCACAATATTGCCGTAAGAGAATACTATTTTGTTATTTGCTTCGTGGAGCTGGATTTGGAAATTCAGGATGTCGTTCATCGTCGAAGTGGGAACTCTGCGGAAATTCTTCCACTGCACGGTAAAGACCCGATTCGGGGCCGTGCCGGAAAGCAGATACATAAGTTCACCATCTGCGCGGGGAACGAGATCACGGTTAAATGCTACTATCACGTTGTTGGTGCCGGTGGCAGCACTAATGGCCAAATTACTGGAGGCCACTACATCGCCCAGGGCCATAAAGCCATTTTCGGCAACGCTTACGGTAGTGTAGGCATTGCCGTCAAAATCAAAAGAAAAGCCCAGTGGAATTGCATTGAAACTGGGATTAGTATCAGCCGGAACACCTGATAGCAATACGGTTCCTTCGCTGATTTCCGTATAAGTTCCTGGAGCGCTGGCAAAAGTGTAATCGCTTACTACTGCCCAGCTCCCGATAACAAATACTGAAAAGATCAGCATCAGTATCAATTTGTTTAGTTTTGTTTGCATGTTGTCTCCTTATTAATATATTGCTTTAAATCTCTTAAAGTCTGATCTTGCAAGGCAGACTTAGTTATTTCATCTTGAACGTTATAATTTGGGATCTGAACTTTGTGTCAAGATAAAGCTTAGTTTCCCAAACTGGTGTTGATAAATTCATTGATGTTTATCTCGGTTTCATCGGTAATTACATATTCGATACTCACCAGATCATCCTGCTTACTCAGCGGCAAAAAACTACTTAGATTGCTGGTAGCTACAAAGATAAGACCAGGCTTCTCCGCAAGTGAGAAATAATAAAAGCTACGCCCATCTTTGACATCCGTAGCAATCCTGCTAATGCGACCCGTCACCGTTTCCCGTTTAAGGAAACCGTTTTGAGAAGCACTTCTCTGGGAAGAGGCTAAAGTCATCAAATAGGCCTCCCGCGCGCTTTTTACGGTTTCACCCACACCCACCAGGGAAAAATCACGCACTGAGACAAAACAGTACATCTTTACCAATCCGGCGGCATCCTTCAGAGTCATAAAATAGGTGGGGATGTCATTAAGGTTTACCAAAATCGGGAAGGTGGCATAATACTCGAATTGTTGTACCTTACCTTGTGCTGATCTCATCGCAGCATATTCAGTGGCACCAGAAATCAGATACAAAGCTGTCTTTTTGTTACGGGTATTGCAGAGCACAAAACCCACGGTTCCTTCATCGGCCCCCACAGACGACATGCCGGTATAAAAATAGCTCTGTCCATCGTTGCCATAAATCACGTTGTAGCCTTGGGTGGTGGAAAGCAGGTCGCGTTTGCCAAAAATGGTATTCCAAAAGCCATTGACGTATTTGCCCCACCAATCCAATTGTGGGATCACAAAATATGAGGGCTGCACCCTATCCACCCAAGCGGGAATCAGTTCATCGCTAAATGAGCCATCTGCTTGTTTGATCAAAGGATAGTAGCTAATCTCACCCGTGCAGGCCTGAATAGTGGCCAAGCCCAGGGACTCAGGAGCCCGCACTCCAATAGTGTGGTCAAAAACCGTAATCGTCCAATAGGGATCACCATCATCGTCCAATTCGAAGGTATCTCCCGCCATGGCTATTCCGGTGTAACCGTTCAGATACAGATGCCTTTTTAAGTTCTTATTAAAGAAGGCATTGCGCTGATAACGGATCTTCAGGGGTTCTCCTCTTAATTGCCGGACAAAAGTGATGTCCTGAGAATTTGTAGCGGAAACCATGATGTAGCCCGGAGTTCCGGCCTCGCGATTTGACAGCCATTTAAAAAAGCCAGAGTGCAGAAGGGGAACTACCCAATACAATTTGCCTTTTACCATTTGAATGGTAGGATCACCCAGATTCACCCGGCTGCCCAAAGCAAAATCCTCGCCCAGTTTCTTTTCTGCCAGAGAGCGGGCAAAGGCTTCATCGATGATGGGCACTTGAGCCATATTTACGGGAGCTACCAAATCCGAGAATTCTGTGCTCTGGATGTCTCCGATCAGCTTTCTGTAGCTTTTGGCATGAAACAATCCGCTGGAAAAGAAAGGTGCCAAAACCAGGATTATCAGGAAGGCGATATAGATGTACCTTAGTGCCTTGCGGGCTTTGCCTATTCCCCATAGCGGTAATAAGACAAAAGCCAGAGCGGGAACCCAGCCTAAAAACCGCAGATTGAGTATCGGCAGTTGAAAATACAATAAATATGCTAGCAAAATCAAGCTGAGCAAGATAGCCCACCCTGTTTTCAACCTGAACTTACTAAAGTTAATGGTTTTGGGAACACCGCTAGTCTTTGTTGCTTGATTCATGAAAACTCCTTCAAAGCATTTTCGACATAAGATATTGGCTCTCATAATCTGTCAATCATTATCTGATCGATTCTGGCTCTCAGAAGCGGGGAGACTGTTCCAAACTATGGACAATATTCAGCTGTTGCCCTTGTAGTATCCGAGAAAAGCAGGCCGGAAATATATCTTTGTTTATGCCAGTGCTTTTGCCACTGGATCTAACCCACAAAACATAATGACTAAACCAATATCAGCACTCCTCATGACTTAGCGAGGATTTGTTCAATCTATCCTTCCTCATTCTCCAATCGGGAAGATACTTATCCATCAATGCTTTGAAGTGGTCATTATGGTACTTTTCCAGCAAATGCATCAGCTCATGGACGATGATATATTCCAGGCTTTCGTCCGGTCTTTTGGCCAGTTCCAGATTGATCCAGATACGTTTGGCTCGGATATTGCAGGTACCCCACCTGGTTTTCATTTGTTTTACGGCCCAGTCATTGATCTCTACTCCGATGATCTCTTGCCACTTTAGCATTAGCGGCTCGATCCGAACTTTCAATCTGGCTCTATACCATTCCTGCATCATTTGTTGGCGGTGTGCGAGGGCTGTACCGGGTTTTTCATAGAGGTCTATGTAGCAATCGTCCCGCAGCTCAATTTTGTTGATGCTGTAATCAGGGATTACGTTCAGCAGATAGCGTTTCCCTGCCAGATAGTGGCTTTCACCGCTGAGGTATTCCGGCTGGGGCGGGCGTTCGGTCTGCTCAAACTCTGCAATGTGTTTCTTGATCCAGCTCAGTTTGGAGACAATATGCCGGCGGATGGTCTCATCATCCAGATGCCTGGGCACAGCCAGCCTGATCCTGCCTGTGGGTGGAGATACGGACAGATGCAGGTTCTTGATGTCCTTGCGCACTACGTCAATGGTGTAGTCGCCTACCGTAATCTGCTGCATACTTCAATATTCCTCTAGCAGGTCTTAAAGGTTGGTGTACATTCCAACTCAGGTTTTGTATGATAGGTTGAGAACATTTTGAGTCCTCGCTTCTTATAATCTGTCTATGGTCAAACGACACCTTACATTACTTTTAATCTTCGCAGATGCGGTCAAGCTCTTTTTGAAAGTATCTGTTTTTATAAGGGAAAACCAGCGAGGGCTTCCCGCTGGTTTTTGCCTGATAACTAAGGTTTTAGCGCCACTATAATTTCAAGATGCCTTAGAATCAAAGGGATACCCGGTTGTCGGGATCCTTGAGCTTTTACAGGAAGACGTTGTATAGCACTCTAATCAGGAGTAAGATGAGAGCTAAAATGAAGACTTTACGGATGATCTTGTTTCCCCGGAGCACCACCATCTTTGAACCCAAGAGATTGCCGGCAATCCCGCAGACTGCAGCAGGGATGGCAATGGGATACAAGATCTGGCCATGAACGGCAAAAGTGACTACAGCGGCCATATTGGAAGCGAGATTTACCACCTTGGAATTGCCATTGGCACGCACAAAATCATAGTGCAAGAGTACTGAATAAATCAGAATCAGAAAAGTGCCCGTGCCGGGACCGAAGAATCCATCATAAAAGCCAATGATCAAGCCAGCCAATGCGCCCAGACTGAGCCGGAAGCCCAATTTCAAAAGATGCGCTGTATCGCTGAAGCCTAAATTCTTGCGCAGAAGAACGACTACCGTGATCAATGGAATCAGGATGATCAGCAGATAATTAAGAAATTCCCCTGATATCCTTAGAGCAGTACTTGCCCCTAGCCAAGAGCCTGCCAAAGCCATTACAGCCCCGATTAGAGCCACCGGCACATCGATCATTTTGGCATGGAAAAATCTGGCAGTGGAGAAAATAGTCCCACTGCAGGAGGAGAACTTATTCGTGCCCAAAGCCATGTGAGGAGGAATGCCAGCACTCCAATAGGCCGGCAAAGAAATCAGGCCGCCACCTCCAGCGATGGCATCGATGAATCCAGCTAAAAAGATGAAGGGCAGGATGATGGCATAATCAACAACACTAAGTGAAATCAGCATTTACAATTCCGCCTTAAATTCGAGCTTGAGATTGTGACTGCTTTTCGCTTCCGGATATTTGTTGAAGCGATATTCCAGGCTAAAGCTGCTGAAGGCATTCAGACGATAGATGGTAGAGAGCGTAGCATCCGAGACAAAACCCGCACGTTTTTGGGGCAGGAAGAGCAGATAGGAGCTGCCCTCCCGGAAGTTATAGCCCAGGCTAAGGCGCGCTGATACCCGGTATTTCTGCATGAAGACGCTGCGCAATTGTGGGGCAAGACGCAGGCTTTTCAAGCTGTATTTATCTTCTGCACCTTGCATGTTGCCTTCTTCCTGGCTGAAGCTAAGCTCTAACAAAGCTGTGCTTTGAGGGCTGAGCAGCTTTTCAAAATTGCTGGCAATGCGTTGTTCCAAGATCTCCGAGGCATAACGGCTTTCCCGGCTCAGTGAATTCTCCAGGGTGATCCTGGTATTCATGCTCAGATAGTCCCTGAAGTCGATCTGTGCAGACTGTCGATTTTCAAAATTGCGTTCGGAGGTTTGATAGCGATTGTCCAGGCTGCGGCTGAGGTCCAGCGAAAAAGAGCTGATAATCCTGCTCTTATAAAGGTCCAGCCAGACATTTTGCAGATAGCCCTGCCGTGAAAAGATGCTTTTGTCGCCATAGCTGTAATCCGGCAAAAAGAGATAGCTCCGCCAATCGTCCATGCTGTCGCTTTGTTCGGTGGCTGTGATGGACAGATCGCTATGGATCTTCTTCCACAAGGGGTCTTTCAAGTAATGCCCTGGTTTCAGATAAAGACTGGCCATGGCCGAAATTTCTGTGGAAAGCCGACCCTTGGGAGAGGTAATATATTCATAGAGATACTCTCCACCTTCCACCAGGACTCCTGTGCTGTCGAACACACCGGTGCTTGACCCCACCCAAACCAGGTCTCGGATGCGGGGGAAGAATTCCGTTTGATTGAGCTCGTAATTGTTATAAAGATTGACGGCACCGCTTAGCAGATCGTGTCCGCTACGCAGGGTAAAAAGATCGTACGAGCTTTTGGGGTTGCTCTCGGAGACTGGATTCCTGAGCTCGCGATGGCTAAAATCCAGATCAAAACGATGCTGCACAAAATTGCTATTGTGCTTGATGGAATATGTATCCGAGGAATTTACTTCCTGCCAGGCTGGCCGCTTTACGCTGCTTTGATCCCGGACAAACAGCAGCGTGGTATTCTGGCGTTTGGATTGGATGCTAAAGCTCGGCTGCCATTTGAGATAGCGTGTGCTAAGCGCTGCAGGATCATCGTCTTCCATGGATGAATACAGACCGGCCAGCTTCAGGCCAAAGATCTGGTAAGCCCAGGCCAGTTCGGCATTGTGATACATCAGCAGGCTATTGATTTTGCCGCTCTGATCCGAGATTGTGCTGCTGAGTTTTAGCGCCGGAACTACCAGCTTGTAGCTCATACTTTCGGAAGAGAAGCGCAAAGCTTTTTGCTGATAATTGTGATCTAAATCCCGATAGCGCAAGAGCAAACGCGGTTTCCAATACTCATGTAAGTAGCCCAGGGATAGGTCGATATTGCTCATGGCCAGAGAATCTGCCTTAGGCAAGGCCGCAAAATCTTGCTCTACCACATACTCAGTGCCAAAGCGGTAGAGATCGGCAAAGCGGTATTGGGCGTCCAGCTTGGCCACAAAAGGCTGGCCTTGGGACTCATGCGCAAGCCAATAGGAAAGGATAGCAGAGGAATTGTCCTGATCATCCTGCGAGGAAAGCGTGTTTTTGTCGTTATGAGAATACATGGAGTCAAATCCGCTTTTCCAGGCTTCACCCTCCCAGAGCAGACCCAGTTCGATATTACTGCGATTCGCCGGGGCGACCAGCTTCTTGACCGGCAACCAGGATCCATTTTGCGGGGCCACCCAGCGATAGCGTCCTCGGGAAAACTCTTCATAATCCCCATTTCCGGGGCCCATATAGCTGAACACCACGTTGTAAACTGCGCTGGAATCCCCTGGGGCATATTCATAATAAACCAAACCCTGCTGGTCTATCAGCTGGATATAATCACCCGTGCCGGTCTTTATCACGCCATCACTCAAGGCAGAATTGTCTCCAGCCACAGCCAGGCTATCCAGATCGGCTGCACTAAAGCTGTACAGCAGGGGATTGTCCTTGCTATCGCTTTGATGCACCAGGTGGTGATGAATGCTGAACTGGTCGCTGATCTGCACTTTTGAGCTGGAAAAGTAATTGGACTGGCGATAGTTCTCATCTGAATACTGAAACCAGGCATTCACTGTATTGCTCGAGCTCACCAGCCGGCGAAACATCACCGAGCCTTCCGCATAATCCACATAATAATCTATGCCCCTATCCAAAAGATCACCATCCAGATAGATGGTTTCAGTGCCGGCCACGATGATGAAGCTGCGCTGAGAGTCATTTGCCACCAGGTAATACGGCCCCTGCTTGCCATCAATGATCTGGATCTGCATCATGGCAGATTTTCCGCCCCCAGCACTAAAGGCAGCCTGAAAGCGATGCTTGCCGTCGTACAAAGCGGAAACCCCTTCGATCTTGGTGTGATACCGGAGGTGGCGGCTATCCTCAAAGCCCAGCTCAAGGTCTCCCATACCCAGTTCCCAACGCTTGCCATAGACGCGGATAAAGACCTGATCCAGGCTGGAAAGTTCCTTGGAATCCCCTTCGGGGCTGAGCTTGCTCTGGCTATCTGAAAGCTGGGCGGTGATGAAGACCTCATGAGAGAGTTCACCATCCAGATTCACATACAAGGATTGCAAAAGATCGGTTTCGCCGCTTTCGGAAAAGCTGAGGGCAAAGGTCTTACTGCCGCTGATCTCCAGCTTTGAGCTTGGATTGAACCACTGGGATTTCGGTCTGATGCGGGTGACCAAGATACTATCAGACATATCCACTTTTTCATAGAGCTGTATCCTCTGGGTATATTGATCTGGTATTATCAAGTAACTGACGCTGAGGATGGGGCTTTGGGGCATGATCTTCAGTAGCAGGATCCCGCTTCGGCAATCCAGCTCGTAATCAAGACCTAAGGTTAGCTCCAGGCTGTCACTGAAAACTTTCTCGGAGGAAACTATGATGTTTTTGCGGGAGAGCTGGTATGTGAATTGATTCGCTTTTAAAAGGACGGTTTCATCGATCACAAAATCTGAGGCAGATAGAGCAGCTCCCCAAACAATAATGATGATGAATAGCAGCCAGTATCTCTGCCACATCAGACAGGATGGATTACGTAAGTAACCACTCCCCAAATGATGAAATCCGCATCTTCAGTGATCTTGAGGGGTTTGAATTCATCGTTTTCCGGCACCAGCCAGTATTCACCATTTTTGATGAGCAGCCGCTTGAGCATAAATTCTCCATCCACAATGGCGATCACCACTTTGTTTGAGCTGGGCTCTATGGCGCGATCTACTATGGCCAGATCTCCAGGATAAATGCCCGCACCCACCATGGAATAGCCCTCGACTTCCATGAAATAAGTATGTTTTTTGTGCAAAATCAGCCGCTCATTCAGGTCCAGCTCTTTTTCGGTATAATCCGTAGCGGGTGAGGGAAACCCTGCCGGAACTCTGGTGCTGAAAAGCGGACGTGCCACCTTCTCACCAATCACGGCTTTGTAGATTGCCTTTATCGAACCATCGGTTTTAAAGTGTTTCATCTTCAAAAAGTGCGGCGGACAGATATCACTCCATCCGCCACATAGTATAAGGTATATATCTTATTTGATCGCTTTAAGGATGTTTTGAGCTTGGGCGCCATAGGTAGAATCATTTACCAAAAGACTCAAATCTGTCTTCGCGGCATTCATGTTTTTCAGTTGATAGTAGGCTACGCCACGCAGCATTCGGGCTGCTGTGTTATTGGCTTCTTCCTGCAAGACCTTTGTGCTGTAGGTGACTACTTTATTCCAGTTTTTCGCGGTGTTATAATGTCCTGCCAAAGTAAGAGACAGGCGCGGATTCGGCACTAAATTCACTGATTTTTCCAGGTTTTCCACCATCTTAGCGGTGTTTCCCAATTGAGAGTAGTTTTGCCCTATCTGAGCGTAAACCACAGCCTTGATACTGTCTTCGGGATCGGTATCGGCCAGCTTCTTCAAATAGACATTGGCATTTTCCCATTTGCTGTTGGCACGATAGAAATTGCCCATGCGGGTAAACATGTCGGCATCGGGACGCAATTTTTCGGCCTTCATATAGGCAGCTTCAGCTTTTGCGTAATTATTAGCTTCAGCATAGCCCTCGGCAAGCATGATATAGGCTGCTGCATCCTGCGCTACCTCAGCATAATCTTCCAAAACCTTAAAAGCGCGGTCATCATCCTTTACAAAGTCTTTCAAGACAAAAAACTTGGCATTCAGGATGTCTTCATCATTGGGTTTCAGCCGCAAAATATCGTCATAATATGTGAGCGCTCTTTCATATTCGCCAGCATCTCTGGCAGTGATGGCAAGGTTGTTGTATGTGCCCAATACATTTTGGTTTAATTCGGCCTGTGAAATACGCACTGGTTTATGATTTTTGTAAATCTTCAGGGCAGCTTCATAGTGGTTAATAGCCTCATTGTGCATGCTAATACTGCTGCTTTCATGGGCCATATCGACATGACTTTTAGCTACATTGAGCTGCATGTTTTCCATGTTATAAGCCACGGAATCACTCTCCGCAGCCATCGGAGCGGCTTCTTCAAATAGCTTGATGGCACTGCTGAATGATGCGATCGCTTGATCAAACATTCCGCTATCATAATAATCGGCACCTTCTGCGGCAGCCTCACGGGCCAAAGCCAGCGGGTCACGAACAGGTTCCGGCGCTACTTCAATTTTCTTATTTGAAGAGCAAGCACTCAAAGCTATCAGTACCACAAGGGCGACAAGGGTAAAGAATCTGAATTTCATCATTAAATCCTCCAGTTTTTTTTATCTTGTTACACGCTGTCATCATTGCTATTTCTGTCAACTTAAAAAAGGACAGCTAACATCTACCCCATTTTTTCATCCTGTTGCAAGCTGGCTTTATTCAGCCCCAAAGCTGCATTTCCTCCCCCTTTGACTGGGGGGAGCAGCAAATCAGGAGTGAAATTATCCTTCAAAACAATGGTCCTAAGAAGGGTTAAAATAAATATTTGCGGTAAATAGTGTAAAAATATACACACAGGCTATTTATATGACCATCAGACAGATAAGCCTTGTTATTGCCATACCCTGCCGAAACAAATCAAAAAATAGTTGCAAAAATTGGTTTTTTTTCATTGACAGATTTTCTAACTGTGCTTTTTAATGACGTTGTTATATCTCTAACGCTTATACAAACTACTAATAGGAGGTAAAATGAGCAGAGATGAGTTAGTAAAAAAGATCGCGTCCGATGCCGGCATTTCCCAAAAAGTTGCCGGTCTTGCCCTCGCTTCCGTCCTTGAAGGTGTTACTATGACCTTAGCAGAAGGCGGCAAAGTTTCCTTGGTTGGTTTTGGAGCCTTTAGTGTTGCACATCGTGCAGCTCGTAAGGGAATCAATCCTAAAACAAAAGCTCCTTTGAAAATTCCGGCACGTAATGTCCCAGTTTTCAAAGCGGGTAAAAAGCTCAAAGACGCTGTCAAAAAATAACTATAATTTATTTGACATCCCAATGAAAAGGCAGAGTCTCAAGACTCTGCCTTTTGTTATAGCCCGCTTTTTGCAGAATAATCTACTTAGCAAGGATTCAAACATTCCCCCAAAATATCAAGTTATACTTTTTATGAGAGTATTATATATATCCTATTAGCCCTCATCTGTTCCGATATATTTCAGGTTCGACGGGCCTCAGAATGACGGACTTTAGGCTTTGATATACTTCTGCCAAAAGTAGCCTACCCCATTGGATGTCGTAGAGATCACGTGGAGATACCGTGGAAAAAATGCTCTCATCTCCATGCCATCTTTAGCATATGCTATCCAGAAGGAGTACTTGAAGTAACAGGATGGTAGAGCTGAAGGAAAGATCAAAACAAGTATTAGAATCAGGTTCAGGAAAAACGGATGAGTTCGATGCTTCGCAAGAATTTCCTTTACAGAAAATGTGCTGTTCTTTTTATTGCATTGTGCCTAGAAATTGTGTTCTGAAAAATAGATTTGATTTCTTAACCTCTTGCCATATTTGGCAATTGGAATTAAAGTAACGTGAACAACAAAGACCTAATAGGAGTAACAGCCATGAAAAAATGTCTGCTGTTTGTTTTGCTTCTGGCATTAGCCCTAGGAGCTATCTCAAATCTTGATGCCCAAGTAGAGGTCACCATCGGTGATGGCACCACTACAAACACCGCTACTGGTGCCCCTGCCCCCTACGGCACTTGGTATAAGTCCTTCCGTCAACAATTGCTCTACAGAGCCGATGATTTCTTTGCTGCTGGCGCAACACCCGGACTTATTACTGCACTTGGTTTCAACGTGCAAGATCTGGACACCTGCACACCCATGACTAATTTCAGAATTCGTTTGAAGCTTACCGATCAGGAAGCTCTCACCACCACCTTCGAACTTGGCGATTATACTACTGTGTGGCAGAGCGATGAATTTATGCCCACTGTGGCATGGAACCTACATTATCTTACCGTACCTTTCTTGTGGGACGGTACCTCAAATTTGCTCGTAGAAATTGTCACTGACATGGTTACCGGGGCTTATGCTCACAATGCTTTAGCTTTTTATACTCCTACTACCTACAATAGCTCTCTGCGTGCCCAGAGTGATACTATCAATACCATCACATCACTCACAGGCACTACTGTGATGAATCGATCCAATATCCGTTTCATAATGAGCCCTCCGAACCCGGACCCTCAATTTATTGTAAGCCCTCCTTCCAGGGACTTTGGCGATGTGGTCCTGGGATACACCCCCAGCCAAACCTTCAGTGTATTGAACGTTGGCGGCGGTACACTTACCGTAAACAGCATCAACATCAGCGGCAGTCCATTCTTTAGCCTTACCGAACTGCCCACTCTACCCGCACAGCTTGTCATGGGTCAGCCCGCTACCTTCAAGGTAATATATGCCCCCACCGCAGCGGGTGATCATACTGCTACAATTACCATCACCGACAATCTGAGACAGACGCATACTGTAGCACTCACTGGACACGGGGTGGATACCACCATCTATGAGCTTAGCTATGCTCAAGGCTTCGATGAAGTGGCGATTCCTACACTTCCTCTGGGCTGGAGCAGCATTTACCAAGCTACTGCTACCACTGGTTACGTAAAAACCGTAACCACTTCTCCGCAGAGTGCACCAAACTGCGTGGCTATCTACAACCCCACCGATATCAATACTACCGCCATGCTGATTGCCCCGCCCCTGGCAAATACCATCCCAGTAAATAACGTGCGCGTAAAGCTCTGGGGCAAAGGCAACAATTACTCGCTAAAGGTGGGCGTGATGACAAACCCTGCCGATGCCACCACCTTCACCGAAATAGAAACTCTCACCTTTACATCTGCCTGGGCACAGTATCAGGTTTCCCTGGGCAGCTACACAGGAGCTGGCAAATTCATCGCCTTTAAACATGCCTGCAACGCTGCTGGTCAGACCATCTACGTAGATACCATTGAATTTGAAATGATGGGTGCAAACGACCTTGCGGCCATTGCCATTCTGGGAAACACAACCCCCAGTGTAAACATTGCTACAAATTACACTGTGAGTGTATTCAATAATGGTACTGCCGCCCAATCTAACTATCAAGTTCAGATTGTGGATAATCAGGACACTGTTTTGGTTAGCGCAGCAGGACAAAACATAGCTCCTGGCGAAACCGTAAGTGCCACTCTCACTTATACCCCCACTACCCAAGGTGTCCAGACAATCATGGGTAAAGTAGTGCTGACTGGTGATATCAATCCCAATAATAACACTACTCAGCCGCTACAGCTCTTGGTCCAGCCTGAAGACATTGTTTCTGTCACTATCGGCGAAGGAAACCTGAATGAGCGAGTGCCCTTCGAATACTGGTACAAAAATAGCCTCTTCCAAACCTTGTATTACCCTGATGAATTCGGCATGTTTGGCCAGATTACAGGCATATCACTTTACAATAACTTCTCTTTAGCAGTGATGGATACACCTATCAAACTCTGGCTGGGGACTACCACTACGAATGACCTCTCCGCCGGCTGGATTGATCCCACCACTCTGACTTTGGTATTTGATGGCACGATGAACTTCCCTGCCGGGGAAAATACCATTACCATTCCTTTTATCGCGCCTTTCGACTACTTCAACGATAATCTGGTGCTCTACGCCAACCGTCCCATGGACACACAGTATCATAGTTCTACAAACTACTTCCAAGCCCAGACTGTAGGCACAAACCGTGCTCGTAGGCTGCAAAGCGACAGCACAGTTTATGATCCGATGAACCCCTCGGCTACTGGCGCTTTATCCGGCACTTTCCCCAAAGCCACTTTCTTCATGACTGTGGATGGAATGGGTTCACTTTCCGGCACCGTTACCTCTGCTGGTAGCCCTTTGGCAGATGTGGACATCAATATAACAGACACCACCTATCATACCACTACTTCTGCCTCGGGCCAGTACAGCTTTCCCTATCTGTTGGAAGGAAATTATACCCTCTCTGCTCATAAGATAGGTTACGAAGACCGATCCATTAACTTCAGCATTGTGGAAGATCAAACTACCACAGTGAATATAGTAATGACTCCTTCGGCCTCGGTAAACGTAACCGGAACCGTCGTGGGCAGCGACAACCCTGCCGCAGGTCTCAGCGATGGCGTGATCAACCTCTATGGAATAATAAATTACACGGCGAATACCAATGCCTCCGGGCAGTTTGTGGTAGAGAATGTCCTCTCCGGCAATACCTTTACCTACGCCATTAGCAGAGCCGGATACCAAACCGAAACCGGAACCATCATAGTGGGCTCCAGCAATTATGCCATGGGCACCATTACCCTGGATGAGCTCACCCTGCCACCTGTCTCCGTAACGGCCACTTTAAATGATGCAGAAACTGCAGTGAACCTCACCTGGCGTGCTCCTGGGCAAGCTGGAAGCGGCATGAACTTCGATTTTGAGAACGATGATGGAGGCTGGGAAGCCAGCTCAAATCTTGCTGGTAGCGATGGAGATTGGGAATACAGTTCAGACTATAATGTCGCCAATTGGACCAATACCGGTGATGCTGGAGCAAATGTGACTCCACCTCCTACAGCTCACTCCGGAACCGGAATGTGGGGTACCAAGATGAACACGAATTACCTCAATTCGGGTGGCTTCAGCTACCTCACCAAAACCTTCAATTTTGCTGGAATCACAAATGCACAGATGCGCTTCTACAGTTGGGAAAACGTATTTGGCGATTTCGATTACTGTCAGGTAAGCGTAAATGGCAGCTTGGTTTGGGGACCATCTTGGGATTATACGGGCACCATTTGGCAGGAGCGCACTATCGATCTTTCTGCCTATGACGGTATGACCGAGGTGGAGATCCGATTCGAGATGTTTGCCACTACAGTAGTGAACTATGCAGGCTGGTACATCGATGATGTGGAAATCGGCTCTGCAGATGCTATGGTATCCACCAGCCCTTCTCCAGAAATGCCCCTAGCCATGAGAGGTCTCAGCGAAACTGAGGCATCCGTCCTGGCGGCAAGCTTCAGCAAAACTCAGCCCAGGACGCAAAGCCTGGCCCAAAGAACTACACAGCCCAGCCGCATCCCTGTGGGCTATCATGTCTATAGATTAATGCCAGGCCAGGAACAGCAGCCGGATCTTTGGACTCAGCTCACCACCGCTGCCATCACCGATACCGCGTATGTGGCACCAGGCTGGAATGCCTTGGTCAATGGCCTGCACAAGTGGGCAGTAAAAACTGTATATACAGGAGGCGTGCTCTCAAATCCCGCTTTCTCAAACAACCTGCGTAAAATGCCAGATGATCTCTCTGCACTCAGCATCTTGGGAAATGCTACCCCCACTGTAAATGAAGCCACAAACTACATTGTACGGATCAAAAACACCGGCACTTCGGCCCAGACCGCCGGAGCGTATAACGTTAAAATATACAGTGGAACTACGGAACTGGCTTCAGTGACCGGCCCTGCCATAGCTGTGAATGAGGAAATGGATATTACCCTGGTGTGGACCCCCGCCACCACAGGCACCATTCAGATTCACGGCAAGGTGCTGCTGCCTGGTGATCTCGTTCCTGATAACGATACCACGGATCCTCTCACGGTAAGCGTGATGGAAGAAGGCCTCCTGGTGATCGGAATTGGCACAGGTACCGCCACAAACACCAATACCGGTGCCCCGACCCCTTATGGCACATACTACAAGGCCTTCCGTCAGCAATTCCTCTACACAGCGGCGGAATTCTATGCTGCAGGAGGAATTCCCGGAATGATCACGGCTCTGGCTTTCAATGTGCAGGATCTGGACACTTGCTCGCCTATGCCGAACTATACCATTCGCATGAAGCATACTGATGAAGCAGCCCTTGGCACCACCTTCGATACAGATGGATATACCACAGTGTGGCACAGCGATGAATTCATGCCTACCACCGCCTGGAACCTGCACAATTTCAGTATGCCTTTCTTCTGGAACGGCACATCAAATCTTATCATTGACATATCAACTGATATGATCCCAGGCACCTATACCCGCAATGCTCGGGTCCTATATTCTACCACGAGCTTCAATAGTTCCCTGCGTTTCCAGAGTGACTCTGCCAATGGCAGCACCGGATCCACCGGAACTGTTTCCATGAACCGCTCAAACACCCGTTTCTTCATGTCTCCCCCTGGTGGAGCCCCGATGTTTATAGTCAGCCCCAGCTCACACGATTTTGGTGATACAAATCTCGGTGGCAGCCGTAGCAAAAACTTCACCATCATGAATGCCGGAGGTGGCAGTCTGGGCATAACCAATATCAGCATTGCCGGCAGCGGCACCTTTGCGCTCAGCAACCTGCCTACCTTCCCTGTCGCCCTGGAAACTGCGCAAACTGCAACGTTTACAGTTAATTACACTCCGAACTCTCTGGGTGAGGACCTTGCCACGGTAACCATTACGGACAACCAGGATAATCGTCACGTAATAGGCAGCAAAAGCGGCCTGCGTAGCGCGGATAACCGTGATACTCATACCGTTCAGCTTACCGGAAGCGGTGTGAACGATATCACCATTGGCGATGGGAACCAGACTGCCAGAGTGCCGCTGGACTTTTACTACAAAAGCTCACTCTTTGAGACC
>JAJBAY010000109.1 GCA_020532515.1 Candidatus Cloacimonadota bacterium
CAGGCATTGGTAGATGCTCTGCGTAATTTTATCCGAACGTGATTTTTGATTGTTTTTTTAAGCGTGTTTCCCATCTGATACTGTCCCCTTAAAATTAATCACGCTTATTATATATGCAAGAACAGATATCGATAAAATCACCAGCACAACCATGAATCTGTAACCCCGCTATTTTACACACAAAAAAAGGGCCCAGTCGCTAGACTAGGCCCTTCGTAAAATGGAGCGGGAAACGAGATTCGAACTCGCGACGTCAACCTTGGCAAAATCGAACTCGAAATATCTGCAATGTACTTATAGGGCATTAAATGGTGTAATGTCAAGAACTTATAGAGATAAATTTGTTAGGTGACAACCTTCTATACCGTACTAAAACGGGAAAAACCCCTTAGTTTGATTTTGTATTTGTCCCATTTTTCAAAAAGGGAAAGTTCAATTTTTGACTTCAATTCCAATAAATTCACCCTAACAAATTGACACAGGACATGTGATTTAGACCCTGGATTCAAGAAAAAATACGGCATGACTGAAAAAGGCTGCTTCATCCGCTGTTCGCTTCTTGTCGAAGTGGCCGCTGCTTCGGGTCGCTTCGTCTTTCTTGACGTCCCAGCCACCATTGGCGTTGGGCACTACATGATGTGATCCTGGTTTCTTTGGCATGGTCGCCTCCTGTTTATATGATCATTATCTGCGGGAATTCCCCGCCGCGATTTGCAATACGTACATCAGCCACGAATCGGTCTTAAGGACAATAGCCCTGAGCTGTTCATCGGTAAGCTCTGTCTCCAACTCGTGGACCCGATTGAACAGTTCGATCAGTTTCACCAGTGCCCGGGTGTCATGCAACAAGAAGTCGGTCAGCGGATCGCTGTTCAATTCCCGGCAGACATACAGTACCCTGGCTCGACGGGTTGGCTTGCCTTCATGTAACAGGTCCTTCTGATTGGCAATCCCAGGAATCCATGCGGCAACGAGATCGTTGGGAGCCAATCGTCTGAGCAGATGGTTCCACAGTTCCCTGAGCGAGCTCAGAATGTGCCGTGCCCGGTCGGTATTGTTACCATATAGGGCGTCGCGAGCGCCGATGTACGGCCGAGCAAGCCCTGGGTCAACCTGCTGCAGGAGAGCGATGCAGCCCGATGTTTCCAGCTCCGCCTCAGCGACAAGCTGAATTTCCGTTTCGGCCTCGTCCTCGTCCCGTTCATCCCAGGGCCGAAGGGTCTCGAGCGCGAAGCTGGTGGTGTAGATTTCACGGGTGGCCCCAGGCAAAACGAAGGCAGGCAGACGCGTGATGTCCGAGATCTCCCGCAGTGACTCTGCCAAACTCCCATACGAGGCAGCCGCGTGAGCTATCGAGCTTTCCAGTCCAGAGATGACCGGCATCTCGATCTGGAACCGACTCTTTATGGCCTCGAAATCGATGCCCGCCATGAGCCGTTCTGTGGCTGTAAGTCGCAGGGAGGTATCACACAGGGCCAGCTTGGCGGATGCCTGGAGCTGTGAAAGGTGCGAGAAGTCGTGCTGGATGGGCTTGATTGTATCAAGCCATGACTGATGTGCAGCCGTAAGGCTCTCGGCAATACGACTTGTCGCGGTGGCCTGTTTTATTAAATCCTGCCAGTGTTGATTAGCACCGACGATCTCCTGTATCCGGGACGCTGCTCCAGCCATTTCTAGAGCGCGAGTGATTTCCAACTGCTGACGACGGATCGGTTCCAGCGTGCGCTCCATCTGCTCTATCACACTCAGATAGGGCGGCTTGGCCAGCCGGTTGATGGCCTCCATATCCTGATGGAGCTTGGCGAGAGCAGATTTTGCAGTTTTCAAATTATCTGACATAGAACCACGATTCTTTGATTGCGCTTCCTCTACAAGAGTTCATTCATTCTCTCCTGGAAATAGGTCGGATACTTCTCAATCACCGCGATGGCTGCATCCCGGTTTTGTTTCAGTGCCTTGATCACATCTTTTTTCTGAGTAGCCGAAAGGTTCAATGACGCAGCCAAATCCTGCGAAATAACACGGTCAGAAAATCCGAGTTCATATAGGATAATGGTGGTTTCCGTGGGCAAGCCATATTTGAGACGCTTCTGGAAAACCTGCAGGCGGCTTATCAGCTCTCCGGTGCCATCTTGGTCGAGTGTTTCAATGAATTCACACAACGCGCCAACCAGCAACGCACCGTCATACGCGAGTGTCCCTTCGCAGACGCCGACGACATGATCGATCTTGAACTCCCGCCTCCGGGTGCCC
Source organism: Candidatus Cloacimonadota bacterium (assembly GCA_020532515.1). GTDB lineage: Bacteria > Cloacimonadota > Cloacimonadia > Cloacimonadales > Cloacimonadaceae > UBA5456. The sequence goes on from JAJBAY010000109.1 coordinate 2,254, forward strand.
CATATCATCTTGGCTTTTCGCTTACGGATGATTTTCAGAAGATCACTGAAGGATTTTCCAATAATCCATCCATGGGCGATCTCTTTTAGCACCTCCGGTTTATCGAACTTGGTGAATACGCCACCTTTGATATGCCGGGTGAGCAAAGGCCAGGCAAGGTCGAGAGCTTCTGTTTCATCAACAATCGAAAGAAGACTGGCAGCGTTGGATTGAACCCAACCCTCAATGGCTAGGGCATCCTGAACACCGTAAAGCGTCCTGCCGTATATTTTTCGGCGTGCAGGATCGGTGATTTTTGTTGAGATATTCTCAGCGAGGAGCTGAAACAACTCGCGAATATGACCCTTTTTCTGATCATCGGCCAGGAAGAATGCAAGTGTTTCTTCAGCCAGCCGAATCACATCTTCTTCCGAAAGGCCATTCTCTGTCTCATCCCAATGAGATAACAGGTAACTCTCAACGGCGCAGATGAGATTGATTCTCCAGGCGACTTGTCGCTCGACACCGTCTCGTGAGAAATTTTTGCCCCTGTGTCGAGCGGCTATATCGGCGGCCAGTTTGGCAACTTCATCAGGATCGCTGATATAGGCCTTGGCAAAATCCAGAGCCTCCATTGTGATGGTGTATTTCTCGTCATCACTCTTGATTGGTTCGAAGATGGAAAGGAGATTACTTACACATGGCTCGGCATTACGAGGTTCTAAAAGCTCTTTAACTTGATGCCATCGCCACTTATCATCTCGGGATTTTCTTTTGTCATATACCACAGGATCTGCAAACAAGACGCTGCCTTCGGTATGCATTCCCGCACGACCGGCCCGGCCTATAAGGTTGTGGAAGTCACGAACTTTGATTCGCTCTAGTCCTTGATAAACACTTGTGACTATCAGATATCTGATCGGAAGATTGACCCCTTGTGCCAAGGTTGACGTGCAAATGACAAATCGAATGCTTTCATTCCGCATCGCATGTTCAACTGCCAATCGTATCCCATGAGGCGTATTCCCATGATGGGAGAAAATACCTATACGAGCACTAATTGCAGCTGGACTTTCCGATCCAAGATTTTTGTTGATTAGGTAAATCAGTTTTGAAATTTCATCGTGGTCAGAAAACTCCACAGGAGCAACCAATGGCAGATTTCGCGAGAAGCGTTCAGCAGCCAATTCACAAAGACCAGATGCTGTGTCCTTTCTCCCGCAAAAAATCGCTACTGCCCCTTTTGAAACAAGTTTCAGCCCAAGAAATATTGCAATTTCATTCCCTTCCTTAGGATTGGGGAAGTATTTTGGTTTGGTCAGCGATTCGCCTTTTTTTCTATCGAGCTTAATTCTCTCAATGACTTGCGGCACAAAATATTCAAGATCTTCAGGGCTTTCAGGGTTTACATACTTCATCCATCCAGTTCTGATTGCTGTCCCTTTCAGGTCAATGAAACTGGCAAATGCTACGCTGCGATGGGTCGGTAATAATTTTTGCCCATCAACAGTTTTAGGTTCACCGTTCAGCCATTCTCCAACAGCCTCAGCGTTGCTGATGACTGCCGAGATCAACACCTTTTGGGTTCCTTCGGGAATCATGGAGCGCAGTGATGTTAGGAGCAGCTCGTATGTGATGCCTCGAGTGCCGCTGTCAAACTGGTGGCCTTCATCAAAGACCAGCAACCCCACGTGGGTAGCCAGCTCCGGCGCGTGCCGAAGGACGTAGACTAGCTTCTCGGGGGTTACAACCAGGATCTGCTGATGACCCAGCAGTTCGGCAATTTCGAAGTCGGCCTGCATCGCATCAGACAGCTCATCGACCTTAATGGGTTCATTGTGAAAGGCCTCGACAAGGCTGTTTTTGATTTCGTGACAGAGCGCTCTAAACGGCGCGATAATGATGGCTAGAGATGTACGCTCGGCAAGAAATGCGCTCCGGAGCACCAGTTCGGTCGCCTTGGTCTTACCCGCGCTGGTTGGCATCTGAACGATGGCGGATTCGCCTTTTAGGACATCCGCCTGGCCAAGAAGATGTTGTGCTGGCCAGAGTTCCTTAATGAAGGACTTCTTTTGCAAAGCAAACAGCCACTTGTCTCTCGAAAGCCCGGAGTACAATGGCAGTGCCTTCCAACTGGAATTCTGGAGTTTTTTCCTGAGCAAAGCGGTAATGACGTCACCAAGCAAGAGCTGCCTTGGCGTGCCAGATTCATAGGCTGCGAACCTAAGTGTCTTGGCCAAATCAAGCAGATTATCCTCGCCGGTTCCGTCCTTGAAAAACTGGAGAACCCACGTGGAAATTGAATCGATATAACCTCCAAAAGGTCCTTCTGACCCCTCGAAGTAGGTTGAAAGATCTGCCTGCAACAACCAGAGCAACAGGTCTTCCAAACCATCGCCATCCAGATCCGGGCAGTCGCCATCGATGCGTTTTGCCAAGACCGAGGCACTTCCGGGTAGATCACAGAGGTAATAGGAAGCTGAGCCAAGTAGAACGAGGTACGGGTCGAGAGTCTCGTTCAATTTCGACTGCAGGTAAGCATCAAAAAAGCGGGCTGAAAAAAGCAGGGTATTTCGCAGTTCTGTCAGAGCGTCAGGCGGCAGTTCATCACGGTTAATTGCAGCGGCAAGGTCGCCCAACAAGCCAATCGAGAGC
>JAJBAY010000110.1 GCA_020532515.1 Candidatus Cloacimonadota bacterium
TAGCTTGCCCTGAGCTCTATGGCCAGCTTATCATAGCTGCGCCTTAGCACCAGGGCATGTGTCTGCAGATGAGTATCCCAATTGGCAAAGGCCAGATAGTGGATAGTATCCAGTAAGCCAAGCGGGTAATTCACCATCACAGAAGACGATAGCTCCGTGATGTGCAAGCTGGATAGCTCATCTGAAGAGTGTTTGATACCACTCTCAGCCAATACATACAGGCCATTACCAAGGCCCAAAGTATAATCTGCCCCTATCACGGATTGCAGGCTCCACTTCGTCTCAAGCTCCGGTGCGTAATTTGCCGAGCTCTCCAGCCACAATCCTGCAAAAGTGTCATAACGGATATCCAGGCCCAGACGGCTCTCTGTAGTCTTTTTCGCACTGCCGGGTGAAAAGATGGGTCTATGATTCAAGGACAGGCCTGTTTCTGCAGACCAGAGCGGGAATTCATAGCGCAGGCCATAGTCCAGTTTATCTTTGGTGGTGGCTATCAGCTCGTTTCCTTTGGGCTTGCCATCGGATAAGATAGCCCAGAGCCAGAGGGTGGAATTATTGGGGAAATACGCTTTTGCCAGTCCCGCCTTTGCCCCTTCGGTCTGCTCAAGCAAGTCCAGAGGATCCAGCTTGTCAAACCATTGCAGAGGCCGGATCAAGCGCGCACTGCCGAAATTTATCCTTTGCAAGCCTAATCTGAACTCCGTGTGCGCCGTAGAAGCTCGCAGCCAGTAGCGATACAGATCGTTGTGCAGATCCTGATCATTACCATCTTGCTGCCACACAGAGGACAATCGGGAGCTGTGAACTGCCTCGGCATCCAGCCTCAGCACTTTGCTTTGCAAGAGATTTGCGTTTACACTCAAAAGCCAATCAAACTGCGCACTTGAGCCATCGGAGGGCTCGTCCAGAGGCAGCATAGCATTGATGCTGAACCTGTTTGTGCTATCCAGCTCAAAGCCTTGCAGCAGGCAAAAAGGCAGTAAAAGAAATATCGAAAAGACCGCAAATACAGATTTCATGAGAGCTCCCGGGATTTCAGCCCCATTACCAAGAGCTCATTCACCTCCACGATCATCTCTTTCAGATCACGATAAATTCCCGTAAAGCTGTCATCACTCAAAAGCTGGTTTAAGCGGGAAATAAAAGCCATAGCTTTCTCTATATCCACTTTGGGATTTATAGACCCTTGCGCTTGCTCCTCGTGCATTAGCTGCTCAAATTTCTGCATCAAGCGTTGATCCATTTCTTGCATATATTCTTTTACCGCAGGAGATTTGAAGATGCTGTCACGCAGTTCACCTCCCAAATTTGCAGCGAAATCCTGCTTGAGGATGGCAATATCATCGAATTTACTCTTGATAGAGCTGTCACGATCGATAATCTGTTCGAGCTCCAGGGCAAAATTATCACCAAGCAAGCGGGTGATGTATTTTATCATCTCGTCCTTGCTGCTGAAGTATCTGTAAAATGTTACCTTGCTGACCTTTGCAGTTCTGCAAATCTCTTCGACAGTTACTCGCTTGAAGCCATGCTTGAAGAAAAGCTGGGCTGCCGTTTCAATCAGCTCTCTCTGCTTGCTTCTGATATCCTTGCTAATTAAGTGCTTGATCGTGTTTTTCATCATTACCTTCAATGCTTATCATTACGTTTATGGTACAAGTTAATCAAAGGCGTTATCTTTGTCAAGGCAATTCTTGTGCAGGCATAGCTTTATTTTTTACGAAAGCCTGATTATGGCCGGGTTGGTGGCTTGTTATCCAAAATATAGTCCCTGGGAAAACATGGCGTGTCACCCTTATAAGTATCCACCCTGTGGATAAAACAGCATTCTTGGACGCTTCTCTCTCAATTCGGGAACTATATCATGCATTCATCTACCCTTAATCAAGCGTTAATTCTTAACGCTTGATTAAGGGTAGATAAAGATATGATCGATGCCTTGGAGAGAGGGAGAAAGGATCAAACATATAGTATTTTGCTATCTGATAACAGCTTTTTGGAGTTTAAGCCGGCTAAATAAACTATGCATTTACAGTTAATTATACTGCCGGCTTGGAATCAAACAGCAGGAGCAGCGGTTTGGAATCAAACAGCACTGCAGTTCCATATGAAGTCCAAAGAGCCCCGAAGCCAGTGGATATTTTGAAACCAAACAAGGCTCTTTGGCCTGCTGGATTGGATGCGTCTCGCGTCCAGTTGCAGGATTCGCTTCCTGTAGCCACAATCCCTCCTCCTGCCTTGAAAGACTCCAGGTGGCGCGTTTTAACCGCCACGCCCAAAGTTGCCGTCCAAGACAAGACTCCTTCCTGGCCTTTCAAGGCTGGGCACCCGCAGCTCTATGAACCAATAAATCCCAGGCTGTAATAGCGGATTCTTTATTGAGGGATCAGGTGTCGTCCTGCGCTGCGCTCCGGACTCGGGATTCGATCTCCCAGCCACCCCAGCAGTCACCTGCTGGGCTATTGGCATACGCCTTTCGTCCTACCGGACTGGTTTTGTCTGAACTGCCATGCCTACGGTATTCATTGGGTATGTTTTTGCCTGGACCTCTATCAGAAATACCATGCCTACGGCATTCTATAAGGTATGTTGGTTGTTGGATAGCTATCTAATATATCGTCCCTACAGGACTCGGGCTGTGGGTCTTACGCCATATTCTATCTAAAATATCATGCCTACGGCATTCTTTAGGGTATGTATTTGTTCGTGGTTCTATCTGAACTGCCGTCCTTCTGGGACTCGTCTGATGGTTGAAATCTAAAGGTCTTCTTAAAAAATGGAATCTGCCTGAAATTATTCCATTGACACAAATGATCAGCTCAAATACCCTGTAAAATGTTGATTTTATCTAAGCGATCCAAACGATAATAAAAACAAAAAGCCACCTTAAACCGTGGCACAATGGAGGAAACATGCGTAAAGCATTATTGGCACTTGTGCTCTGTATGCTGCTCGGCGGAGCCTTTGCTCTCAGCAGCTATGGCACATCAGCGCCCGTGGCGAATGACACCGTAGACCCCAGCCTTTCTATTCTTTGCCCCAATAGCGGGGAAGCCTGGAACTTGCAAAATACGCAAAGCTACGGTGCAATAGCAAGGATCAGCGCATCCAATAGCTCATATCAATGGAGGTAAACCATGAAAAAAAGTTCTTTAGTCAGTCTTTTGTTATTAGCGTTCTTATTGATCAGTTTGCTCAGTTGCTCAAGCAAAGCTACTGAACCGGAATTTGTTGCAACACCAAGCTTCAATCCTCCGGGCGGGACTTATGATACGGTCCAGCATGTAAGCATTACTTGCGAAACCCTTCTTGCCACCATCTATTATACCTTGGACGGAAGCAATCCTAACTCCGGTTCACCTGTTTATTCCGGTCCCATTACCATTAATAAAACAACAACGGTTAAAGCCAGGTCGGCTCGGGAAGGAAGACAAGACAGCAAGATTGCCAGTGCTACCTACACTTTCCAAATATCTCCAATCCCTGAGAATTTCGTCCTGGTAGAAGGCGGCAGCTTTCATAACGGTACTTCCAATGTGACTGTGAGCAGCTTTTATCTGGACAAGTATGAGCTTACGCAGGCAGAATATCAGGCTGTGATGGGGACTAATCCATCCTACTTTAGTGGAAACCCCAACAATCCTGTGGAGCAAGTATCCTGGTTCAATGCGATCGAATACAGTAACCGGCGCAGTCTGCAGGAAGGCTTGACGCCTTGCTACAGCTACAGCAACTATGGCACTAATCCTGATAGCTGGCCAAGCGGCTGGAATACAAACGATGATAACCACACTAATGTAAGCTGCAACTGGACCGCCAGTGGCTATCGTCTGCCCACAGAAGCAGAATGGCAGTTTGCCGCAAGAGGTGGGAATCAGGCGCATGATTATACTTACAGCGGGAGTAACACCATTGGTGCTGTGGCTTGGTATTGTGATAATAATGATCCCTATGGCACAAAGCCAGTTGGTGGCAAGCTTCCCAACGAGCTTGGTCTCTACGATATGAGTGGTAACATCTGGGAATGGAATTGGGACATCTACGGATCTTATCCTGGTGGAACTCAAACGAACCCACATGGTGCTACGAGCGGGTCATACCGTGTGGTACGCGGCGGTAGCTGGGACGACGATGCCTACTACTGCACCGTTTCCAATCGGGACGACAGCTATGCGACCCATAGCTACAACTGGTTAGGCTTCCGCGTTTGTAGGTTTTCCCCTTGACTTTTGTTTTTTGTTCTTTTTGCCTTATGCAAACTACGCAGAAAAACAAGAGAGTTCCGCATTGAGAGCCCAATGGGGGTGCAGGGGGATTTTTCACCCTGCACTTCCCGGTCAATTCTGCATACGTAGCGCTGTCTTCAGACGGTGCGTGAAATGCACTATCTGCTTTGGAAACATTGCTTTAGAAGGCTTGGACACGCACCGTCTAAAGACAGTGCTACGGCCGGCTGAAGCCAGCGTTACGATGGTCACACCAGCTTGGTCTGCTACGCAGAAAAGCAAAAGAGCTCAGACAAACTGAGCTCTTTTATTATATTAGACTTGTTTATTAATGATGTTTGTGGGTAACTTCTTCCACCACTTGTCCGCTGCTTACAGAGCGTTTGAAGTAGTAGGTATGCAGCAGTTTCTGCGCCAGTTTGGAATTCGGTGCACCCAGGAAGCGTTCATAGACTTTTGTCACTTCTGGATTGTGGTGAGATTTGCGCACAGGCAGGGATCTGTCTTCTTCGTACAGGGCCAGACCACGACGGGCACGGGAAGCGATGTCATTGCCATAAGGCTGACCGCCGCCACCTACGCATCCACCAGGGCAGGCCATGATTTCGATGAAGTGCCAGGGGGATTCACCCTTGGTTTTCAG
>JAJBAY010000111.1 GCA_020532515.1 Candidatus Cloacimonadota bacterium
TTACCCATGTTATTTAGTAGGTCATTTATTGCAAGGTGGCTCTGTGATGATATTGGGTGGCTCTAAACAAGGATATAGGTGGCTCAACTTGGGAATACAGATGGCTCAAAACCAGAATATTATTCATCCACTGGCTGTCCGCATAAAGAAGATAGGTACTGATGTTTTCGGACAGGGCAATCTTGCCGGGATAAACACAAGCTAGCACCAGCAGAAATGTAGCTGGGGGATGTAGGCGGAACGGAGTCCGCCACTACGATGTGGTGCTCGCTGTAGAGCCGACACCTCAGGCGATGAATATGTAGGTTGGACCATATTAAATAATCAAGCAACGATCGATCTGAGCCTTATAAAACCGCAAAACCTTAAAACTCAGAATCAAAAAACCCCCGGCCTAAAACCGGGGGTTTGATACCTAGGCACGCAGCAGTGCCCGAGCTAATTTTATTTAGTTATTTTATGGTAGGGATGAATCTTCCAGAATTGACCTCAGAGGCTCTCAAGCCCTTGGTATTGCGAACCACAGGTTCTCCTTTTTGGAGGTTTTGCCCACCGCTAAGGGTAACCCTGTTTGCCCCGGATCTGGCGTCGGGAACGGAAGCGGTCACATAATAGAACTTCTTGCTCTGGGGGAAGTTCGGATCCAGCCAACTGGTGCCACTCACGGTGGTCAGGAGGGTGAAACCGGTGTAGGGGTTATCGGAGCCGTAGATTTTGTAAGATGAGGCCCCGAGATTGTTCCAGGAAAGAGTTCCATTTGCTGCGATGCTGAGATTGGGTATAGGCGTTGCATTGGCATGAGGTATTGCGAAACCTGCCACCTGTGATCCATTTTGGAAATTGCCTATGGGGTAGCACTGACCCATCTTACCGTCTTCATCCGGGAGGAGGGTATTGACCCAGAGCAACTTGCCGCTACCGTCATAAGCCGAAACATACAGCATCCCTGTGTTTTGGTCGAAGGCCATATCCTGGCCAAAGTTCAGGTTCAAACCCACCCCATAGCCCAGAGGAGTGCAAACCAGAGTGACAGGATCGATGGTGAATACGGCATCAGAGATGCTATCCAAACCGTAGAGGATGTTATTGAGGTTATCATGAGCCAGGCCTAAAAATAGCCCGATGAAGGTTTCCCCATCCCAGGTCAGGAGGCCAAGGAGGGTGGGAACGCCTGTAGGGCTCAGGGTGTAGAGGCTGTTTTCATAACTATCAGCATTATTGCCAACGCCATAGATGATATCGTGGGTTTCATCATACGCGATCCCGGCCAGATTAAATCCACTTGCACCCAGCAAGGTTCCGGCACCTGTGATGTGGTCCAGGTTCCAATAGGGACTTGCACCATCACGGTTGTACTGGGCACCATACCATCCGCCATTCATCCAATCGGCTCCAGAAAGGAAGCTGTCGTCACCCAAAGGATCCTCTGCCGGTAGATCTGTAAAGGTTCCCGGATCAGCCAGGTTGAATGAGGCGGGACCGGGATAGCTATCTGTGACAGGATCATAAACAACATCCATATAGGCCTGGACATCCAGATCGAGGCAGATCAAGACGCTGCTCAGTTCATTGTTGCCGGTATTTTCATCGCCGATCAGATTCGTGGTGACAGTCACAGGCTGCACTACGTTTAGAATAGGCATATAGGAGGCAAAGGTGACCAATTGAGAGGCGCCGGGCAGAAGCGAGGTCACGCTTTGGTTATTGCTATAAGAGCCGATCGTCATAGTCACGGAGAAGCCTGCAGTGGTCAAACCATTGTTCTTTACGGTCGCTTTGGGTTGGAACGGGGCAAGATCGACCACATTCGGGATATTGATGGCGACGGGTTTTGCATCGTGGTTCAAAGCCAGGCTGATTTCCACATTGTCCACAAAGACTTTGTTGTCTCCACCATTGACGGTAGATTCACCATAGAAGGCAATATAGACTGTTCCCGTGTAGGCACTTAAGTCCAGATTGACGCTTTCTCCGTATGCCGAGATTTCATCATAAACAAAAGCCGATCCGGCATTGTCCCATTGCCGCAGAATTGTGGGTGAGCTCATCATCTGGTTGTCGTCGATCAGAACGATGAATTTGTCATCCCCTTGTGTACCAGGGGTTACGGGAACATTGGCTCCACTATATTTCGTCAAGCTAAGATCGAATTTCAGCGAGTGCCCGGCTGCAGGAATTGCCACAGGAGGAGTGACCAGCCAATGTCTGGCATTAAATTCTCCAAAGATATTCAGGCGGGCAGAGTTATTCTTCGGAACAGCTTCAACGTTACAGAAGTCATCAAGCATCCATCCGCTGTTTACTTCCACCGGATTGCCAGAGCCATAAAGGCCAGACAGCTGCAACCAATCCAGAGGTGGGAATGTAGAGCTTGTGCCAAAATTCTCCACCCAGGGGGGAGAAAGAGTTGTCGGCGCAGCTCTGGTGGTGAATCTCCTCACGAGGTTAACTGTGGCATCTCCTATAGCATTGTAGGGTATGATCTTCCAGTAATAGCTAGTGTTAAACGCCATGCCACTGGGATAGTAGATGGACACATTCCCCAGATCCAGGTTATTCACAAGGTTGGTGGGGGGATTATCGGTGCCAAAATACAATCTGTAACCTGTGGGAGAACCACCACCAGTGACCCAATACAGGTAAGCATTTAATGCCACATTTGTAGCAAAGTTCCCCGGGCTATACACAATCGCAGAGTTAGGGGGCTCAGTGATGGCATAGTTTGTGTAGCTGAGCAGGACATTGGGGCGCTCAGAGTTCAGATAACCCTCTTCATAAGGAGGGTCGTAATCATTCTCCCAGGTAATATGATTGTCCGGAGAATAGGAATAGCGGATACCTGCACCTTCATAAGAGTCGCCACCGCTGTCGCCATAATTTCTTTCTACCAGGACTATCAGATTGCTGCCTTGATCCACATCAAACGCGCTATAGAGGCTGAACATGTTCCAGTCGCCTTCCGAAAATCCGTAGTGCTCTTCATCATAGAGCAAGGTAGCGCCACTGATCATGTAGTCCCAGATATCGGGGTACATGTAGTCGTCAGTGGTGGTTTTTAGATATATTTTGGTGGGTACACCTACATATGTTTCAGTTTCAGAATACCATGAGATATCAGATATCCTGATGTTATATGGACCGATCTCGCTGGCAGTATATAGGGCCGCGCTGCGTTCGTATCCATAATATGCTCCCAGGGGGTAGCGTTGGGTGGAAGTTTCGGTACCGATCACCAATCCATCGGCGAACAATCCCAGGAAAAGTGGCAGGATGATTATAAGTAAAATAAACTTCTTCATGTCAGAATACTCCTTTATTCAGATGTATTTCTCTTGAGGGGTTGATGGTATTTATTAGGTGGCAAATAGCCCTCCATATCGCATTGTAGAGCGCTTGGGGTTTTACCACAGTTGTATATGATGGTTGTTTCGATGGTCAGTTCAGGGATGAACTGGTTGATATATGGATGGATGTACCAGCCGCGTGGGCTGTAATCCTCTTGATTTTGGAGGGCGAAGCTATCCCGAACACATCTTCTTTGCGAAGTAAGTGATAATGTACGACGATTATTACTGAGAGTGCGGGCTTGGTGATGAAGGTTTGTGTCTCGGAATGAAACCTTGCTGTTTTGATAGTTATTGAAAGTGTAAGATTGTGGCGAAATGAGAGCAGACCTTGCCTCTTCAGGGCCTTTGTAAATATGCTCTAACTGATTGTTTGACAGAAAATAATCAAAACTGCTAAGACAAGACTCGACTTTCATAAAAACTCCTTTGCTTGTGGTCTGTAACGCGGCAAAGTATCTGAATTCCGGCCGATTTGCCAGCCGGCTTCAAAAAGCTCCAATACGCCAATTTCAGGATCGTCAAATATACTACAAACGATCAAGAGCGCTCAATAACTACCTTGGTCAATTTTTATAAAGAGCGGAAAAAGTGTAGTACCAAATAACGTTCTAAAGCGACAATATAGATCATAATAAGGTCTTGGCAAACCTGGAATATCACCGTGCCCCACTTTTTGCAATTGGAGATATAGGCGGAACACAGGCTATCAGTGGCTTGTAGCGCCTACACCACAGGTTATAAATCATGAATGACAGCTTGGCAGATGTGTAGCTAAGGGATGTAGGCGGAACGGAGTCCGCCACTACGGAGAACCTCATTCGGTATTTTCTCATATTAATCTACTTGCCAAGGTATTCGATATTGCTTAGATTATACGGCTTGAGGTGAATATGAAAAGATATATACTACTCGTAATGCTACTCCTGTTTATGGCGGCTTTGATGGCTGAGACAGGTTTGTTTGATCTGAGCTATGGGCAGGACATGGCAGATGCCCACACAGCTCTTTTGGCAAAGGGTTTTGAGGAGACCAAAAGAGGCGCTCACTTCGTGGTCTATGATAATGATCAGATTCCCGGACTCATGGACCTCGAAATCAGGGATATATTTGAAGACGGCACTGTCAGCAGTTGGACTGCTCGCTATTACCTGCCATATGCTCCGGGGCTCGTTGGGAAAATGCTCGCAGATTTGAAGGCTATCCACCAAATGGAACCTGAACAAATCTATTCCAATATGATATGGACCTGGGAATTTGGTTACCCCTATGAACTGGATATGCGTTTATCCGTAGATCAATTATGGCTGGTGATTGATTATACAAATCTTGATGAACAGGGGTATTGATAAAAAGGCAATTTGTGATATTTAAAAGTTGAGTCCCAAATGTTGGTGTAAATTCCAACTCATTGTTACTGACGTTCTTTGAGAACATTTTAAGTCCTCACCTCTTACACTCTATCTAAGGTCAAACAACCAATCACACTATTTATCATCTC
>JAJBAY010000112.1 GCA_020532515.1 Candidatus Cloacimonadota bacterium
GTATGATGATCTGCTTTGACTGGCAATTCCCGGAATCTGCCCGTAGCCTCGCTTTAAGGGGAGCTCAGATCATCTGTCACCCCTCTAATCTGGTGCTGCCTTGGTGCCAGGAAGCCATGAAAACCAGGTCTTTGGAAAACCGGGTGTTTTCGATTACCTCAAATCGCACCGGTACTGAGATCAATGGCGAATACAAACAGTATTTCACCGGTAAAAGTCAGATTTTGAGCACCAAAGGGGAAATCCTGATTCGCCTGAACGATACCGAAGAGGGGATTTACAGCGTCGTTATAGATCCGGAGCTGTCCTCCGATAAACAGGTTTCCGATGTGAACAGCGTCTTTGCGGATCGCCGTCCCTCAATGTACTATCTGCCATGACGAAAGCCCAGATCAGGTCACGCATCCAAGCCCTCAGCGCTGAGATCAAGCGGCACAACCGCCTGTACTACGCTGAGGCCAGCCCCGAAATCGCGGATTATGAATATGATCTGCTGGTGCAGGAATTGCAGGATTTGCAGGCCAAACATCCTCTGCCCCAGGCTCTTGCGGTATTGGATACGGTGGGCATTGATCTGGATAAATCAGCAAAAACCATTCCGCACAAAGAGCGGATGGCGAGCCTGGCTAATGCCTACTCCATACAGGAAGTGATCACTTGGTGGGATAAAATCTCTCTTGAACTTGGGGAAAAGCCCCGACTTTGTCTGGAGCCTAAAATCGACGGTTTTGGCATCAATCTTTTCTACTCTACTGGCAAGCTGCAATATGCCACCACTCGCGGCGATGGCTCTGTGGGAGAAGACGTTAGCGAAAACTTCCTCACCCTGCCGCAGATACCCCGGGAGCTCTCCTTTCAAAGCGATATTGAGATCAGAGGCGAGATCTATTTCCCTATCAAAGACTTTTTGGCCATGAATGAAAGCCGGCGTCAAAATGAGGAAAAGCCTTTTGCCAATCCGCGCAATGCTGCCGCCGGATCTATCAAACTGAAAGACATCAAGCTGGTCAAAGCAAGGCCATTGAGGGCTTTCTTTTATACCACAGGCTATATCGCGGGCACTGCTCCTTTTAACAGCCAGGACACACTGCTGCGCTGGCTGCAGGATAGTGGCTTCCCCATCAGTGATAAACACTGCGTTTGCAAGGATAAAGACAGCCTGATCGACTTCTGCACCCAGATGGAAGAGCAGCGGGGTGAACTGGACTATGACATCGATGGCGTGGTGGTAAAAGTGGATGATCTGGCTCTGCACCATAGGCTTGGCTCCACTGCCAAGAGCCCCAAATGGGCTATCGCCTACAAATTTAAACCTGAAGAGAAAGAGACTTTGCTGAAGGGCGTGGATTTTCAGGTGGGACGCACGGGAGCGATTACCCCGGTGGCGATCCTGGAACCCGTATATATCTCTGGGACTACAGTCTCGCGCAGTACGCTGCACAATTTTGACGAAATCCGCCGCCTCGATATACATGAAGGCGATACTCTCCGGCTCATAAAAAGCGGTGAGATCATCCCCAAAATCCTGGCTGTAAACCTGGACAAACGCCCTGCCGGAGCCCAGCCGATTTCTCTGCCGGACACATGCCCGGTCTGCAATAGCCCTCTTTCCCGGGAAGCTGAAGCCGCTATAGAATATTGCAGTTCTGCGGATTGTCCGGCGCAATTGGCACGCAGCATCGAGCATTTTGCCTCCCGCGATGCCATGGATATTACTGGACTGGGGACTTCAAGCGTATCTCGATTCTTGCAAGAAGGCATCATCGCCAGCATCGCAGATCTGTATCAAATCGACTATGAGAAAGTGAAAGAACTGGAACGGATAGGAGAGAAATCTGCCCAAAATCTGCAAGACGCTATTGAGAAGTCCAAAGACAAGAACTTTGACCGCGTGCTGTTCGCGCTTGGTATCCGCCATGTGGGGACAGTCACAGCGCGCAATCTAACTGTCCATTTTCAGAATATTGAAGCGCTGGAAGCAGCCACCGCTGAGGAACTTAGCGAGGTGCCGGAAGTAGGCGACAAAATCGCTGAATCTATCGCAGATTACTTTGCCAACCCCAAAAACCTCAGCCTCGTGCAAGAATTAGCCAAACAGGGACTGAAGCTGAGCTATGAATCGAAACAAGAATCAGAGACCTTCGCGGAGCTTTCTTTTCTGGTGACTGGCAGTCTCAGCAGCATCTCTCGCAAAGACATGGAAAGCCTGATCATCAGCCATGGCGGCAAGATCTTAAGCGGAGTCTCAAAAAGCCTGGATTATCTGATCCTGGGCGAAAAACCGGGTTCCAAACTCACCAAGGCCGAAAAGCTGGGCACAGTGAAGATTATCAATGAAGACGAACTGCTGGCCATGTTGGAAGGCACAAGTTGATCCTGAAACGCTATATCCTCAAAGAGCACATCTCGCCCTTCCTGATCTCGCTTTTGGTGGTGACTTTTGTGCTTTTGATCGATCGCGTGATCGATCTGCTCAATATCATCATAGAGAAGCAATTGCCCGCCGGCATAGTGCTGGAAGTCTTTGCTCTGTCCATGCCGTATATGCTGGCTTTGTCGATCCCCATGGCGGTGCTCGTGGCCACCATCCTGGCCTTTGGGCGGATGAGTGTGGACCGCGAGATCATGGTCATCAAAACCAGCGGGATCAACATCTATAAAATGCTCACCTACCTCATCATCGCGGCTATAATGCTCACCGGGCTCATGGTCTATTTCAATCACTGGTTCTTGCCGAATACAAATCACAAACTCAAGAACCTGATGCTGAAAATAGCCTATTATAAACCCATGACCATCATCGAGGCCGGGGAATACAACAACCTTTTGGATTATACCGTTTGGTGCCGGGAAAATACCGAAACCGAGCTGTTGGACGTGCTCATCTATGACCGCAGTGAAAGCAGATTTCCCCGGACGATCTACGCCAAAAGCGGCCAGGTTATTCAGATGAACAACGGCAATTCCATGCGCATCATCCTGAAAGAAGGAGAGATGCAGCAGCGTAATGAACGCGAAAAAGGCAGATATAATAGCACCAGTTTCGAGCAATATATTATCAATATCCGGGATTTGGGCAACCGCACGGATATCTTTGAAACCGGCTATCGCAGCGACCGGGAAATGACCTATGGGCAATTAACTGAGACTTTGGACACCCGCAAAGCAGAGCTTGGCCTCAAGCGGGATGAAGCAAAGAAGCTGCAGGTCAGGCTCGACACGGCTGATTATCAGGGCAATCCCTATGAAATGCAGGTGGAGCAAAAACGGCTGTACTCGATGCAACAGGTAGCACAAAACCGCGTGTTAGAGCTCGAAGACAACATCCGGGCTCTACAGGTGGAGTATCACAAGAAATTCGCCTTATCCTTTGCCATCATCATCTTTATCATGATCGGCGTGCCTTTGGGGCTGATGACCAGGACCAGCGGAATCGGCATGGCCTTCAGTGTCTCCAGCGTGATCTTTCTGGTCTATTATGTGGCCCTCAATATGGGTGAACAAGCCGGTGACAGAGGAATGATGAGTCCTTTCCTGGCCATGTGGCTGTCCAATATCGTCTTCTTCGTGCTGGCCTGTCTCTTGATCTGGGGCTCGATCTATGAAAAGCGCATCCTGGATCTGCAGGTGCTTTCCTGGAGATTGAAACACATGAAACTCAGCAAAAAGATTGCTCCTCCCGATGAGGTAATACACTGATGCGTCGCCTCATGGACAGATACATCCTGGGCGAGTTTCTACGCACTTATGTGATCATCTTCTTAAGCTTTGCTGCGGTTTTTATCGTGATCGATGTGGTGGACAATCTACCCAAACTGCTGCGCGCAGGGGCCACAGTGGATTTGGCCATGCTGTATTTTCTCCTGCGTCTGCCCTATTTGATCGTGCTTACATCTCCTGTTACAGTGCTGCTCACGGGCCTTTTCATGATGAACAATCTGGCCAAGCACAACGAATCTGTGGCCATCCGGGCTGCAGGGGTCAGCATCAAACGTGCCATGCTGCCGCTTTTTGCTCTGGGACTCATGATCTCTGCCGCGGTGGCTGTGATGGGTGAATACCTCCTGCCCTATGCTGAATCCGAAAGAAACGTCCTCTACAATGTAAAGATCAAAGGTGAACAGCCCGATGATCAGATGCTGAAAGCCCGGATCAACTATCGGGGCAAAGAAAACGACTTTTACTATTTTGGCTTCTTTGATGGCTACAAGAATACCCTGCGCATTATTGACCTGACCAAGATCGATTTTGAGACCGGAGAAATCACCGAAAGGTTGACTGCCAGTAGCGCAAGCTGGAATGGCACAGGCTGGGAACTTCAGGAATGCGATATCCGCAGGTTCTCTGGTGGCAGGCAGGTCTTTGCCAAATACTATCCCAAAACGAGCATCCCAGTGCTGAATGTGGAGCCCCAGGATTTTATCCGCATCACCAAGAAGACTCTGGCGCTGAATTTTATGGAGCTGCGGGATTACATTGCCCGCCTTCAGCGCTTGGGAGATGATGCCAGCAAGGAAATCGTGGATCTGCACATGAAGATCTCCTTTCCGCTCACGAACCTGATCGTGATCTTCTTCTTCATCCCCATCGCCACCGCCAATGTGCGCAGCAAAGGCCGGGGCTGGGTCTTCATGCTGGGACTGGTGGTCTGTTTTGCTTATCTCATCGTGGTGCAGATCAGTCAAAGTCTGGGCTACAACGGCATTATCCCGCCCGTCTGGGCTGCCTGGGCACCCAATCTGGCCTTCACCCTCATCGGTTTGGTTTTCCTCAAAAAGGCCGAAATCTAAAGCATGCTCTCAAACGATAAACTGCGCCTTGCCGCAGCCTTTTTGAAAGGTCA
>JAJBAY010000019.1 GCA_020532515.1 Candidatus Cloacimonadota bacterium
CGACGCGAGACGCATCGAATCCAGCATCCTCATGTTGTGTTCCAGGTCGGGTCTCGACGCGAGACGCATCGAATCCAGCATCCTCATGTTGTGTTCCAGGTCGGGTCTCGACGCGAGACGCATCAAATCCAGCATCCTCATGTCGTGTTCCTGGTCGGGTCTCGACGCGAGAGGCATCGAATCCAGCATCCTCATGTTGTGTTCCAGGTCAGGTCTCGACGCGAGACGCATCGAATCCAGCATCCTCATGTTGTGTTCCAGGTCGGGTCTCGACGCGAGACGCATCGAATCCAGCATCCTCATATTGTGTTCCAGGTCGGGTCTCGACGCGAGAGGCATCGAATCCAGCATGCACCTGTATAAGGACTTGTGTTCCAGGTCAGGTCTCGACGCGAGACGCATCGAATCCAGCATCCTCATGTGTCGCTCCTGTATAAAGACTTGTGTTCCTGACTCTTGACTATGATGATTTCAAGGATCATCAGGACCAGAGCAAGAGCTAAAAGCAGCTTCCAAAGATCGCGGCCCAAGCGGGACATAAAGATCTCTTTGGTGAAGTCCCCGGAAAGCATTTTGATCTTGGCTTTGGGTGGAATTCTGGTGGGGTCGCTGTCGTTATATTCAATATTTACCGCGATTTTGGCTGGATTTTCCAAGGAAGGATTCACCACGTAAATTCCAGGCTGCTGGGTGATGTAATGCGGATATGCCAGGCTGAGATTATCCAGCGAAGGCAGCATGAGCTCGCTGGCTCGGATGCTATCACCCACCTTCAGCTCTGCCATGGGGACAGAGGCGCTTTGCAGCGCGCTAAACTGGCGATAGGCAAAAACAGCAAAGGCGGGATCGGTAAAAAAGGGCGAAGGCGCACTGACATCCCAAAGCCATAGGGCGGATTTGGGACTCGTCACCGCCAGAGGATATTGCGAGGCGGAGATCATGCTGGAACTATGCGCGCTGCTCTGCCAATAGGAAGTAATCTGGGGGAAACGCAGGTCTTTATCGGCAATCAGAGCGCTGGGATGATGATGTGGTGAGATAAAGTCTATGCTGATGGTGTTCTGCTTGCGTTCACTCAGCTTCAGCGAAAATCGTTGGTTCAAAAAACTTATTGCATCCGGGGCGAGGCTCTTGCCCAGGCAAAAGAGGCTGCCGGTCTCGCGGGCATCCAGCTCCTGGACCATCTCTCTCAGGCGGGGGGTCATCTCTCCAAATTCATAGAAGATAAAGAGTTTATAATCATCCAGCATTTGCCGGTTCAGGTTTGAGGGATGGATCAGATCGGGCTTTCTGCCTCCGGTATAGACTTGCAGGATGCTGGCCAGATGTAGTGGCAAAGGCTGTGTGCCCACCACTGCCACGCGCGGCTGCTGGAAGTATTCAAAGGCGAAATAGGCGCGGTTGTCGGCACCCAGATGCTCGTCCAGCACCTCGATGTATCCGGCTTGCCAGCCTTCACTGCGAATCTCAAAGGTGATCTCTTCTTTCAGGCTTTGACGGGCGGGGATGCTCACGAAGCGTTCTGCTACTTTGATCTCGTCCAAGACCACTTGAATCAGGATCTCATCTCGGTTCTGATTGCCGTGATTGGTCAGGCGGAATTCTATGGTCTGCTGCTTGCCGCGCGATACGATCTGAGGCAGTACTCTGGCTTCTGAGACCGAGAGATTTTGGCGGGCTTCCACTTCCGAGATGGGAATGGCGGCGATGGGGTACTGGCTTTTGACGGAGATCTCTTCATTGACAAAATCGCATAAAAGATAGATTTCCCGGTTTGGCATTTGGCTTTCGGCCAGCTTGGCTTCGGCAAAGGCGAAGGTTTCTTCCCAGCTCAAAGGCTGCCAGCTTAGGCTCACGTTTTGCAAGATTTCCTCGGGGATAGCACCTGCGTAGATCTGGGCATGCAGGTCGTTCCAGGGGGCATCTCTGGAAACCAGGATCAGCCTGTCGGCGTCGGTGGCTTTAGCATTTATGCTCTGAATCGCCTTGAGAGCTTTATCGATGCGGGTTTGTCGCTCCTCAATGTAATCCATCGAATAGGAGGTATCCAGGATGAGGGCCAGGGCCGTGGGCGGATGTTTGTCGGACTTCGCAAAGCGGGAGGAGGAGAGCATGGGGCGCGCCACTGCCAGAGCGACTAAAAGGATAATCAGCATGCGGATGATGAGCAGGATGATATTGGTGATGCGGGTGCGGCTCTTTTCCTGTTGCTGGCTGAGTTTGATGAACTTCAGTGAAGAAAAGAGCAGTTGGCGCGGCTTTTTCTTCGCCAAAAGCCAGATGATCAGAGGCAATACTGTGGCTGCGGCAAAGATCAGGAGTCCGGCATTCAGGAAAGACAATTGAAACATCTCTTAAAACCCCAGTCCCATCGAAAAGAGGAACTCACTATCAGAAATCTTGAGCCCTTTGGTATTCAGGGAAAAATCAAAGCGGAACATCTGATAATGATAGCCTCCGCCCAGGGTGAGATTGATATTGTCTGCACCATAAAAATCGTGGCTATAAAAGCCTATCCGCAGGTCCATGCCCTGCTGCAGATTATCATCACTGATGAAGTCCTTGCTATCCCAATTCTGTGCATAAGAATAGCCCAGATGGTAGGTGGTTTCCGGGCTCTTGGCGATCTTGCTTTGAATGCCAAAAAAGGTCTTGGAAGCTCCACTGCCATATTGCACCGCGGTGCCGATCCTGCGCTGAATGCTCACGGCATCATAGTTTTCCCACCACAGCCGTGAGAGTACATCGTATAAGGTGAGGCCATAGTACACATCTCCCGTGCGCAGCGTGAGCCCGATATCTGAGGATGCGCCCTTGATTTTGTCATCGATAAAGTGTTCGCGCACAAACTGACTTCCTTCCCGGTGCTCCACCAGATAGACCAAGCGTCCAGTGATGTATTTCAGGTTGAGGCCGGCGGTGAGTGCAGGCCAGTTTTTGTCCTTCATAGCCAGGCTCATTTGGATCTTATCCAGCTTGTAATCGTAATACAGAGTTTTGTTTGTCTGGGTATCGAAACTGGAGAGATTGATGGAGGCCATAGGTTGATAGGAGAAAGCGGCCTGTTTACTGACCAGGGTGAAATACTTGAATTGCTTTTCACTCAGGAAGTTACTCACGCTGGCTGCCTCCCAGAAGCTGAGATTTTCATTGTCTGCCAAGCGGTAGGACAGGTAGATCATGGTATCTTCGTTATGGGCCAGCAGGGCGGGATTGCCATAGGAGGCAAAGGGATCGTCCGGATTGGTCAGATTGATGCCGCCCATACCGATGGCGATGGCAGAGACGTTATTCTCCGGCACACCGTAGTCGTAAGTATCTATGGGAAGCGGACTTTGCGCAGCCAAACTCAGGCTGAACAAAGTGCAGAAAAGCAGAAATCTATATTTCATTTAAAAGAGCTCCTTGCAATTTACGATGGCTGTAATTGGCCAGATAGTAGCCCCCTACTCCAGCCAAAATGCCAAACATGGCATCGATAAACCAGTGGTAATGGCAATACACCGTGGCAAAGGTCAAGAAGAAAGAGATCACCACAAAGAGATAGCCCAGGCGGGGTGCATGCCGCAGCGCCGCCACAGTGAGTACCAGGGCTATTGCCACATGCGAAGAGGGGAAGGCACCTCCAAGATGATGCGTATTGCGGTAAATAAAGACCATGATGTGGGTGAAGGGTCCGCTCCGATAGCTTCTGGTAAGTTCCATCGCTTCAGGCAGAAAGCGGGCGCCGATCACCGGCAGAATGCTAAAGATAAAGTAACACAGATAAAAGACAAAGCTGAGATTGAAGATCAGTTCCCCAAATGCCGCCGGTTTTTTGAAATACAGATATAGCGGTAGGCCTATGATCATGGGATAGTAGCAGAAATAGGCAAAGTGAAAGACTTCACTGGTAAGGTAATTGCTAAAGGTTTTGCCCCAGACCAGCGAGGGCAGATAGCCGAAGAGCCTTAAGTCTATGTTCATAAAGAAAGGATCCAGCCAGCGGGTAAAGATGATCTGATTGACACTATAGCCAGAGGTGAAAAAGTAGCCAAAGAGCGTGATGGGATACAAGGCGCGGATCAGGTTTAAAACCTTATTGAGTTTGGGATGCTTTTCGGCGTCTAAATCTCTATGCAGCCAGGCCAAAAGCAGGATGCTGGTGGCAATGCTGAGGAAGATGGGCAGATGCATTCCGGCATCTTTGGCCCTGCCGAGGCCCAGACCAATGCTCATATACAGCAGGATCCATCCGCAAAACACCAGAGTGATGATATCGATCGCGGAGAGCAGGCGCTTAGATGCTTTTGTCATAGAGTCGATAAGTCTTATAGGGGATGGAGTCCAGCATTTGAGCTACGCGGATCATCATGGTGTTGTTTTCCAAAACCCAGGAAAACTCTCCCCGAAAAATGCCTTTGGGCAGACCGTTTTTATAGGAATAGTAGTAAAGCAGGGTGTCTATACCGCGTCCTTGATACTCTTTAATGATTCCCATGGTGATCACCCGGGCACTGTGGATTTTCCTTTTGGCCAGCAGGGCCTTGATCATGGTGAGGGGATTGACATGGCCATGCATCACTTTCAAGACTTCATTGTAATTTGGCAGGGCCAGAGAGAAGCCGGCTGGATGTCCGTCCTTTTCGGCGATGAAGATCAAATCTGGATCTGCCAGAGGCAAAAGTTCGGCTACGACATGGTCAAATTCCGCCTTGGTCATGGGCACATTGCCCCAGTTGTATTCCCAGGCTTTGGTATAGATTTCAAAGACGGTTTCGATATCTTTTTGCAGCTTCTTTTTGTCTTTTGAGAGGCTGCGGATGCTCACTCCACTGCGTTTTTCGATGGCCGCGGCGAGACGCTCTATGCGCTCTGGCATCTCGGTGCGCTCACTCAAATAGGCGTAAAGGTCCATGGTTTTGGCCAGGCCACAGGCTTCATATAGCTTTTGATAGTAAGGATGATCATGCCGCATCATCACCATGGGCGGGGTATCAAAACCATCGATCAAAAGTCCGATTTCCTGATTCACGGAAAAGTTCATGGGTCCGCGCATGCTCGCAAAGCCGCGCTTTTTGTTCCAGTCCCCGGCAGCTTGAAATAGCGCCTTTGCCACATCTACCCGGTTCACAGAGTCAAAAAAGCCAAAGAAACCAATGTCCTCATTATGCTCCTTTTGATGCTGGGTATTGGTATGAGCGCTGATGCGCCCCAGCACCTTGTCATCTTCCATCGCCAGATAGAGCTGCACTTCAGAATGTTCATAATAGGGGTTTTTCTGGGGGTTAAAGAGGCTGTATTGATCCATAATGAGGGGAGCCACCCAATTTGGGTCATCCTTATACAGGCCAAAGGGCAGCATGATAAATCTCTTTAAGAGCTTCTTGCTATCGACGGGAACGATTCTGATCATCTCACTCACCTAAAATTCGCCAAGGCGTTTTGATAATATGATGTTTAAGATTCCCATGAAGCACGCAGTTCCGATGAGAATCGCGGTGAAATAAGGCGGCAGTTCCTGACGGAACCAGGGAATCGTATGATAAAAGATCTGATACAAGATCACGGGTAGGACTACAATGGTGTACTGGGCAAAACGTACCTGTTTGAATCGCCAAACCAGGATCATGGCCAGAATAGCGGTGACAAAAACCGGTAAAAAAGCGAAATAGGCGAAGAAGCCCATATAGGTGAAGATTCCCCTGCCGCCCCGGAAATGATGCGTCAGCGGCAGGCAGTGCCCTATCAGCATGCCCACGCCATAGACCATCATCAGAGTGGGGCTGTACAAGATGCTGAGCTCTGCAAAGGAAGTGGCATTGCCCAAAATCCGGAGGATGAATTCCACCACCATCAAAAACAAATAGGCTTTGCTGAGATCGATGGCTCCCACCAGCAGTCCCATAGACTTGCTGATATTGGTATAGATATTCTCGGTATCGGCTATGCCGGTGCCAACCTTATAGACGTTGAGGGAGCGAAAACTCTTGGCGATAATCTGGGCGGTGGAAAATCCACCATAAAGATAGGCCAGGATGAAGATCAGGATGGCGATAATAGCTGTCATTTCCTGTCTCCGTGAACTCTGTTCCCAAAGATGGCACTGCCTATGCGCAGCATGTTTGAGCCTTCTTGCAGAGCGATCTGCCAATCGTGGCTCATGCCCATGGAAAGATAGTCAAAGCCTTCGGGAAAATCTTTCCTGACCTCATCAAAAAGAGCTTTGAGCTGTTTGAAATAAGGACGGCTGACCTCTGGATCCGGGTCCAATTTGCCGATAGTCATCAGTCCCCGCACATAGAGGGTGGAATAGCCTGCGATCTTTGCGATCATCTCTTTGGCATTGTCAAAGCTCACCCCGCTCTTGCTTTCTTCTTCGGTGACGTTTACCTGAACCAGGATTTCCTGGGTACGGTTTGTACGCCCCAGGGCCCGATGCAGCTTATCCGCCAGATACAGCGAATCGATGCTATGGATGAGCAGCGGCTTCAGGGCCAGGAGTTGATTGATCTTATTGCTCTGCAGATGGCCGATGAAGTGAAAGCCCGCATAGGGCGCAGAGAGCATGGCCAGTTTGCGCACAGCTTCCTGCACTTTGTTTTCGCCGAAGTGGGTGATGCCACTCTTCAGAGCCGTTTCGATGTCCTGCACCGGATGAGTCTTGGTTACGGCCACCAGGGTGATTTCCTCAACCTTGCGGCCAGACTTTATCAGTTCAGCGGCTATTTCGGCTTTGATCCTTTGAATGTTTTTTGCTATATCTTGCATGTATTACCTATTTGAGTAGTAACATCTTACGCGTCTGAGAGCCTTCTGGGCTCGTCATCCGGTAAAGATAGATTCCGCTGGCCAGGCTGCGGCCATTATCATCCTTGCCATCCCAAGCTGCTGTGTGTCTGCCACTGGCCAGATTGTCAGCGAGCAGTTTCCGAACTTTTTGCCCCTTGGCATTGTAAATATCGATTTGGATGGCACCGGCTTTGGCCAGCTCAAAAGCGATGTTGGTATTGGGATTGAAGGGATTGGGATAATTCTGCCTTAGCAGATCCACTGCGGGGCTCAGTTGGGCATCGGCATTGGCCACATGTCCAGAGGAAGCAGCGCTGCCCTGACGTTTGAGTGAGCCGCGATAAGTGGTCCAGGGTGTGAGCTCAGAGCTTGGGCGGCGCAGATTGGACATCAAGACTCCATTGGAAAATCCGGTGATCAGCTTGAAGAAACCATCGTTGTCAAAATCCACCAAAGTCCCCGGTGTGGCACCGTTATAAGTGGTGCAGAAGGGAAAACCATCCACTACGCTGCCATCATTATGATAGGCGTAAATGCTATTCAAATAGCTGTGCAGGACGATCTCACACTGCCCATCGGCATCGATATCAGCCACCAGCGGAGGACAATTGAAGCTCGAGTTTATATCCACCGGGAAACTGCCGAGCAGAGTGTTGGTTTGACTCACTGCCCACACCTTTCCGGCGATGGTAACAAAGATAATGTCCAGACTGTTGTCCTGATCCAGGTCTGCGGCGATGAGTCCACCGGCCACAGGAGCATCGATTTCTCTGGCAAAGACGATCCCGTTTCTGTTTATCAGATAAAGATGGGTATTTGTGGCCACTGCGATGCGGCCTCTATCCAGGATTACTGGAGCTCCGGTGATGCTGCTGCCCAGATTGTGGCTGTAGTTTTCATCGATCACGGCAGAAGCGCCAATCACTCTGAAGTCGCCAGTATTTGTCCCTGTCACGATCTTCATGGGCCCATCTTCTTCCAATTTTCCTACCGCGAATTCGGTCATGAAAGTACCGGGAAGTTGCAGGGGAAATCCGCTGATGTCTTCGCCATCGGCATCGATCACATAAAGCTTGCCATCCAGGCTGCCGGCTATGGTCTCATAAGCGCTGTCGCCTGTGATATCCGCGATCATAGGGGTGAATAAAAAGGGTGTGGCGGCAGTATAATCAAAGATCAGCTCACCTGAGGTGGTGATCGCATAGATATGCCCAGATCTGCTGGTGAAAACGAGGTCTTCGGCACCTTCACCATCGATCTGTGCTGCTGCTCCACTGCGGTTGATGTTTTGTGGATCAGGATGAGCAAAAAAGCCATATTCCAGGCCGTCATCTCCTATCATATAGACTCCACCAAAGACATCGGCAAAGATGATATCCTGGTTGCCATCCACATTGGCATCCATCACTATGGGTGCGGATTTTCCGCTATTGGCGGTTTCCCAGGGGAAGCGACCGTCAAAGAGGGTAATCTCAAAGCTGGCATCGAAAAACTTGATGCCTGTGCTGAGATTGGTCACGGGGTGAATGGATTCCACCGAGAGCTTCAGGGTAAATATCCCAAATCCCAGATCGTCCGGCAGAGCCAGGTCCATGAAAATGTCTGCCGGGCTGGATTCTCCTGGTAAAATCTGGCTTATCACGATGCAATCGTTGGTCATCTGCATGCCCGCAGGCACGGACTCGATGCGGATAGTGACGTTTTGGGCAGTAGCCCAACCCGCGCCATTACTCACCACAGGACGGAACCGAATGGTCTCTCCAGGATTGATGATGCCGTCATTATCGCCTTGGGAATCATCAAATTCGTAGCTCGAAAGTCTCAGCATGGGCAGATCAGTATCTGGCATTTTTACCGATACAGAAGGGTCGCCAAAAAGGACAACTTCCATATAACACCAGCGCATTACGTCACTTTGCAGGGCCGCGTTCAGGTTTTGCAGACGCGAGTAAGTCAGCGCGTCGCCCAGTTGGAGATGGCCCTGTTCAAACATGCCGATAAAATACTGTCGGTCATAGTATTGTGAGGCGCCATCGATGCCACCGGGCATGTACCAGCCATAACGGGTATTGCCGATGAAGGAAAATAATCCTCCAGAGTTGATGAGCAGATGCTCTCCGATGCATTCTCCATCTCCGGAGGTGCGTTGATCAAAAGCCGCAGGATAGCAGCCTTGGGAATACAGAAAGCCATATTCGGTATTTTGCAATTGTTGTATGGTGCCATTGCCTTGTCCCATCAGGAAATTTTCATTGGCATGCCCCATGTGATTCATCACATTTGCTCCGGAATTGAGGCTTTCCCAGACAGTAGTGCTACTGTAAGTGCCATCTCTCTGGTATTGGGTGCTGAAGTCATAAGAATCTGGCAGATATAGGGCTACGTCGTCCTTGTAATCTCCACCCCAGGTCATGGGATTGTTGTTCAGGTTTTCACCGAAGAAGATGGCGAGATTGTTGCTGAAAGTGTTGTAATCCACATAGTACTTGATTTTGCGGAATATATTGTTGAATTCCTGCTGGGTTTCGGCTGGGAAGCGTCCGATATGCAGCTCCGGGATCATGTCTGTATTGTCTTGCATCTCTCCATAAATATCATTGCCATTGGCATTCCAATTTCCATCGAGATTGCTGAAATACAGATCAGAAGGCATTTTATTATCCCGGGTACTGCCCACCTTGCCAAATACTCCGCGCTCCGGCACGATCTCATCATCACCACCCAAAATCACATATTCCAAAGGCGTGGTGGTGGCTGCCCAGGAGCTGTAAGCATCGATAATGAAATTGCGGACTTTCGCGGCATTATCCGCCCCGGGGTAGTTTGCGTAGATATAATTGGTGCTGTAAATTGCAGTGCTGATGCCCTTGCTTGTCCGCCAGGTGGCATAGTCTTCAAACCACAAAGTCCTTGCGTCATCGGTGATGATGATCATGCTTTTGGCAGTACTGGGATCAAGATTGCGGCTTTGGGGCCGGTAGGCATTATAATTCGCATAGGTATAACTGTTGCTCGCCTGGGGATTTGCCACCATCTGTTGCAAAAGATCTGTGGTCTTAGCATTGGGAGTAAGGAACTTGGCCTGTTTCTCTGCAGCTTCTGCACTGAACTCGCTTTGGATATTCAGCTCAAAAGAAGAGTGCACGATCAGCTCTCCCGAAACTGGATTGTAACGGAAGGGATAGACGTTGAAGATCGCAATAGCATAGCCCCTAAAGTATTGGGTGCCCAGATACTCAAAATCCTGGCTGGGGAAAAAGCTGTCGCGCTGATACACCTTAGGATATGGCAGGCTGGGTACATAGTCCTGCGGCTGGGAAATGGGAATCTGAGTGCCGGCAGGCTCGATAAAGACTCCGGATTTACGGGTTTTGGCAGAGCTAAAACTGAGCTCCGCAGATCTATATTCCTGCCCAAAAGGAAGCAGTATTTTCAAGGCATAATAGTTCAGCATCGGCTGTCCGGGTTCAAGTATCACCGGATATTCCGCCGAAGCTTTTCCGAATGCCGCAGCATCCACAGAGATCTGCACAGAGCTCGCAAAGAGCAATCCGCTCAGCAAGATCAGGGACAAGGTAAAGAGTAATCTTCTCATATATACATCCATTTATAGTTTTCGATTAGCTATCTTAGCTTAGTTTTCTTCTAACCATAATACATAAATCAGAAGCTCCATATACGTCAAGCAGAAATTTGAAAAAGGGGGTAGCTGTCTGAGTCTTGGGCTGAAATCAGCGGAATCTGACCAGGGAAGCTGTAGTTTTGGAGTCAAACCAGCAAGGAGTCAAAAGGGACAGGGATCTTGCGCAATGCCCCGGCCAGGCTCAGTCATACTACCCCATACTTAATATAGTGGAGACACGCTGTGGACAAATCAGCGATCTTGTGCTAAAAAGGGTGATTTAAGAAAGATGATTTGTTCCTATCATTTGCATCAGGTACCAGTTAGATTACTTTTTATCAGGGTCATAACCATTTTCGTAGGGTCAATTTTAGGACAATGAACCTTTCTTATCTCTGCCTCGCAGCCCTTAATCGAGAGGCCGCACTTCTATTTCTTCTTTGATCCTCTCAAAGTCTGCCAAATCAATAGCTATACTCAAGAGCAGCCGCTCAGGCAGGATTCCTCTGAAGACCAGTACACTGCCCAGCCGGACCTCGCATCTTCTGCCGATGTGGAACATAGAGAAGCGAATTTCACAGCCCTTGCCTCTTATCCAGGAAATCTCGCCGCTGTCGTCTAACAGTTTTGCTGAGATCGTCATTGAATTGCATATTTCCGGGTAAGAGCTAATAGATTTCTCATGCGAGGGAATGGATGCATCTCTCAAGAGACTGTATTGGACAATTCTTTGCCGTGGCTGTATATTATCCTCCAGGAGATGGGGGATTTTAAGGAAGCCGTCCTCGCTCAGGTTCATGGCACGCAATTCGCAACTAAGATCAAATTCCTGATTCACAAAGCGATAGCGCAGCTCATCTGGCAAATCCTTGTGCAGTAATTTTCCCTGTTTGCGATAGTTTTCGTCTTCGATATAGTCCTCAGCTTTCATCAGATCAAAGATTCCCACACCGTCCACCGGGATACTTTTCAGCACTTGTCTTTTCTTCAGGATGAAGCTGTTTTCCTGCAGAGCCACAAAGCTGCCACCAAAAGCCTTCAGGATCAGATCGCCCTCGGCTGCGAACTCCGTGAAGTAGCTCACTTTCAGGGCCAGAAAGCGTGAATCAGAGAGCTCCTTTACCACCAGGAAGCTGATCAGCCTATCCCAAAAGCTCAGGATGCGGATGCTGCCCTGTGGCTTCGGCTCTGTCTCCAGATCTGGACAAGCAAAATCCTCATCCCGGGATGCCGATTCCCGTCCGGAAGCCTCTTGGGCAAAGGACGGTACTCTCTTTTCCCGGGTGGAATCCAGGTAAAGCTCAAAGAGCCGGTGGTATAGCGAAATATCGTTTTTCATCATCATTGCTTGCCTTCTGTATATTTATATGTCCGGGAGGCGGGGACATCCTGACACATTTTTTCCATGCAGATCTTGCAGAAGACGCGCATCACGTCAGCATCGATCTTGCGATCTTCTTGCATGGTCTGGATCCTGCGCCGCAGACGGGAATGCAGTTGATCAATATTGGCCTGGCTTTCATCGGCAAGTCTTTGGGTGGGAATCTCATAGAGGGTCTCGTAATAATGGCAGAATACGTTCAGATGGCTGGGTTTCCAGCTCTCAAGCATCCAGAGGTAAAGCTGGGTAGCCTCTTTTCTGATGGCGATCTTATTCAGCAATTCCGGCAGGCTTTGAAAGCTACCCTGGACCTTGGAAAGAGGTGAGAAATGCCTGCGGTCCTGATTCTGGGGCAATAGATCAGCCAGTTCTTCCTTATTGCAGCGCAGGAGGTTGTATTCCAGAACGCGATAGAAATAGCGATTCCACTGCTCCTGGACCTGTGCCCTGAGCTGTGCAGCGATCTTTTCCGCGTGTATGTGGATTCTCTGAAAAAGGCAGGACGCTCTGGAGTTCAGACTTTTCCAATAATCCTGATTGCGCTCCTCACAGACTCTGCGAATCAGGTCTCCCTGGGCCTTGCGGACTCGGCTGACGTAGCAGACCAGATAGTTCAGATCTTCAGCATTCATCGCTCTGCCCTCGGGACTCATAAAGCTCCAGATGCGCTTTAGAATGACGTCAAAATCCAGCCCCTCTTCGCCAAAGCAAGCCAGCCAATTGCGGTATTGGGATTCAAATGATCTGCCCCTGTGCTGCATCATTACTCCTTGAATCTTTTATCTTTTGGCAAGATAAGTTTGAGCGCCTTAATGGTCAAGAGAAATTGGAGAGTTCAGAGTTTTTGGCGGTGGCTGGATGGTTTTTCAAGCGATATTTCGAGAAACTCATTAATTTTGTCAGGATCACTTTCCTGCCCCGCATGTAACAATACAGAAGGCGCGGTTATAAAGCCGTGTCCCAAAAATTCCTGGGAGGAAATCATGATAAAAGTTCTACTCGACAAACTCGTAAGTTACGAGGCCGGTGTGCCGCAAAGCTATGGCGCACTGAGAATCTATCCGATGCTGGGCAAGGCCTATTGTCCGCACGACTACATCTCCCTGCGCAAGGCCCTGGAGGCAGGAGAAATCCACATCTCGGAGCTTAGCCAGAGTGGCAGCGTTCCGGAATTGAAGGTGATCAATCAAGGAAAACATACCGTGCTCATCCTGGCCGGAGAGGAACTGCGCGGTGCCAAACAAAACCGCATTCTCAATACTACCGTTTTGATCGCCCCTCTTAGCGAGACCATTCTTCCGGTAACCTGCACCGAAGCAGGACGTTGGTCTTACCAAAGCAAAGAATTCAGCGAATCCGGAAACATGATGCAGCCTAGCTTGAAGAGCAAATTACTGCATAGCGTATCAGCATCTTACCGAATAGACCGCAGTGCCAGATCCGATCAACATGAAGTCTGGGCAGATATTGCTCTGCTGCAGCAGGAACATGCCAGCCCTTCGCTCACCGGTGCCATGGCAGACGTGTATGAAAGCAGCAAAAACAAACTGGAGGATTTCCAGAAGTCCTTCCCGCTCACAGCAGGACAATGCGGGATCTATGCCCTGATCGGCAAACGCTTTGCCGGCCTGGATCTGGTCTCCAGCCCGGAAGTCTGGCAGGATCTGTATGATAAAATCCTGAGATCCTACGCCATGGACGCTCTGCGCAGCCAGGAACAATATCCGCCGCAGAATGATTCCAGACCCAGCCTGGAAGAGCTGCTGAAAGATGCCAGACTGAGCGAATTTGACGGAATCGGTCTGGGCAAAGAACTGCGCATCGAAAAGCCGAATCTCACAGGCTCAGCCCTACTTTGGAATGATCATCCTGTTCATCTGAGTGTTTTCCCCCATCAGGGAAATGAAAGCAGAATGAATAATGAGAGATTTCACCGTGGAATGAGGAGCTAAAGGTAATCTCAGATTTGAGTTAAGTGCGTTATAAAAAGCGGAGGAGAGGGTGTGACCCGGCTCCTCCTTTAAATCTGGGTTTTGGATGCTGAGGAATACCAAAAAATATAGTCCTTGACGCAATATGGATGTATGAATCACCTTGCACAAATAGACTACTTGGACTAAATAAAGGTTTGTACCAGCATTCTGATCAATCCCAGCTCGGCAAAAAATATCTTCAGCCGCTTGGCCCAATGGAATTAGCTGGCTTTGTGCTTAACTGATATAGCCCTTTATGTGTAGACTTGGATAGTAAGATCGCCAAGTCTTGAGTAAAAAAAACAATAAGGAGCAGTATTATGTACAGGACGATAGGCAGAGTAGCGATTGCGGTACTGTTATGCGCAGTCTTGGTAATTGGTGGCTGGCTGATCTTCAACCGGTTTCACATAAATCCAAAACTTGAGAAACCGGCACCAGCCCAAGCTAAAGAAATTGATCTGGACGCCTCACTTCCCCGGGAGAGCATACCCACAATCAAGCTCGATGTCAAATTCAAGGCACAAGTCCCACCCGGAGAGTGGAAACATACTAGCAATTGCGTCCCAGCCTCAACGGCAATGCTCTATTCCCATTACAAAGGAATCGCACCCACCAAAGAAATGATTCAAGAATTCGATGATTGGGCAGAGATGACCAAAGGAAAACCCATAAATGGATACAGCGGCAATAAAGTAGGGTATTCTGATACTGAAGCGAAGGAATTTCTCAAACTAAAGGGAGTGGAACCACTGCACAATGGAAACGGCAACCTCCCCATCCTGGTAGATTATCTACGTTTGGGGAAGCCCATTATGGTAACCGTCAAGCGCAAGATGAATCCGGAAATCAAAACCTTTCACGCTATGGTCGTAGTGGGCATTTCTCCCGACTACATCTTTTTACACGATCCCGGCAGAGCACAGGGCAATAATAACCGCTATCCTCTGGAACTCTTTCTCAGGATCTGGCGGATGGGTAAGAATAGAATGTTCTGCATCTGAGTCCAGTGTAATACCTGATGATTCAAGGTGGATCATAATCCTATTCTCGAGTCATCGACTCAATGGTCATATTAAACTTCGGCATTATTCTGATCACTACTCTTCTGTTACGTTGTTCATTTTTATTATCCGCTGTGGGTATTAGCAACATTGTCTCTCCATAGCCTGCCGGTATAAACTCAATTTTACCCTGCACAGCTGGATCTAAGTGCTGCTCTATATGACTAATCAGAGATAGCGCACGGTTAAGTGACAGATTGTTATTGTATTCTTCAGAATCTACTGTATCCGTATGGCCTTCGACAATAATAGTATACTTTTTCTGGCGTTCCATAGTCTTAAAGTACTTACTTAGTTGGACAGCAACCTTTGTGGCAAAATCTTCCGCTCTCCCGACCCTTATATGGCTTTTCCCGCTATCAAACAAAAGATCACCTGGTATTACCAATTTTCCATCATCATCAAGTTTCTCGATGTCTAAAGCTTTCATCATGGTTTTCAAATCATCGATGTCTTCCTGAGCTGCGTCTGCAATTTTACGCATACTGGTATAATAAACGGAGAACAGTATTAGAAAGATAAAGAACAAAGAGGCAAAGATATCCGCAAAACTTGGCCAGTAGTTCAGCTCATCTTTGTGTCCCTTGTTCATTTCCCTCTACCCTTTATTTCCTTTTTCTTGCGGCGGAAGAAACCCCAAAAGCCCAGGTCATTCATTGCCTTCAGCAGATTTTCAGTACTTTTATCAAAAGAGTTCGTAGCCCGTTCCACCTGTGAAAGCAGCCGACCGTTCTCTGCGGCCAGCTCTTGAAGTAGTTTTATCGCCTTGGGGTCGTAGTAGAATAGTTCAATATCATTCTTCTCTGCAATACCATGGAAAGCTG
The DNA here is from genome assembly GCA_020532515.1 of Candidatus Cloacimonadota bacterium. Lineage (GTDB taxonomy): Bacteria > Cloacimonadota > Cloacimonadia > Cloacimonadales > Cloacimonadaceae > UBA5456. The sequence goes on from JAJBAY010000019.1 coordinate 15,636, forward strand.
TCCTTAAGGCTGTGTCATAATCTCTAAAGTTTGTTTCCATGAGGAGACGGAATTTTTCAGAGTCTGCAGTAAACTGCGTTAACATTTTCCCCAGATGTTCCGAAAATACGCTAAACTCCGCTTTGACATTCTGTACTTTTTCTCCTACTTCTCGGAAAGTGTCGAGTTTGGTATTCAGGGCATTTAGATATTGCACGACCATCTGGTTATATTCGGGTAATTCTTTGAATAATTTGTTAATAGTTACATTAACTGCAGCGTTTCCCGTGATGATCTCCTTAAGGGGTGTGTGCATTTCACTTATGCTGTTCTTCATTTCTATACCAAGCTTGGCAAATTCTTGAAGTGATTTGGAGGCCACTTCTATACTACCTTCAAGAGATGAGCTGGCTGCTGAAATATTTGTGATAACGGTGTTTAAGGACTCAGTTTGATTGCTTTGCTGAGAAGTGATCTGCTTTAAGCTCTCGGTATTTTCAGCCAGCTTCACGGATACATTCTCTATCGCCTTTACTGTTTCCGCATTTGTGTGCTTTTGGTCTTCAACCAGAGGTTTAAACTCTGCAATAAACTCCGAATAGCTTTGTTGGAAGTTGTTCACAAAGCCCGATATACTCCTGTCCAGTTTTTTAACTGTCTTAGCAAAACGATCTTCAGTATCCTTAGGCGCTATATGAGGAATGTAGTCAATCAATAATGCATTTTCGGTATCGTTTATGACATGATTCATCCTACTGCGCTTAACACCAAATATAGCTTTAAGGATGGTGGCACAGAACAAAGCGACCAAGCTGCTCATAAATGCCAGCCCCGCTGCACTTATCAAAGGTTGGATGATGCCAGAGAGTTTCTCGATATCAAGGCCTGATTCAAGATCAATAAAATTTATACCTATCACAATTCCCAGAAACGTGCCCATCAACCCGATGATGGGGAGCACATTCATCACTGAATTTATCTTCTCGAAAGCCTGCTCTGTTTTTGTAGATAGTAATTTAGAGAAATCTGCAGCATTTACTTGCTGTCCAGTCTCGGCACAGGTAGCAAGATAGTCAATAACCCTATGGTTACGTTGCTCTTTCGCTATGGAATCAAAAACCCCCTCGTCACTTGATCCAAGCTGGTCCCTGATGTCCTCGATCCATTTCATTTCTTTTTTGATGACTCTAGAAGCTCTACTTCCCATAATTATGGAAAGCAGTACTTCAACCACGACAAAGACTGTGATAATAAAAACCATGAATATCCTCTCGTAATTAGTTTACAGTTATTTCGCCTTGAGCTTCAAAGTGAAAGTAATCCCCTTGTTTGTTATATCTGGGATTTACGGACATAGTTATCTTATTAATGGCTTCAAAACCCGCAGGGAAACCGATGATACTGCCGTAGAGGTTCATAATATCGACATATGATGAAGGCCTGAGATCGGTCAGATTTAATAGAAAATAATCACCTTTTTTCAACAAGTACATGTCTTTTTTTGTATCTGATACCTCTAGTTTTTTCAATCCGTCTTCTGTCCTCTGCACCCATATTCTAGTATCTTGTTCCGGTACAGACCTCTTACTACCTTCTTGACTAACCGTATTTTCTTTCTTCGGTTTCGATCTTTCTTGCATATCTGCGTTTTCGTTCTTTATCTGCTCAAGCTTCGTGATCCTACTCTCAAACACAGTACGCTGTTTTTCAATTGCCAACTTCATATCATTAAGCTGCCGGGTCAGGTTGCTCAGCTTATTCGAATCATCTTTGGATGTCTTATAATTTTTGTAACTCTTATAAGACAGAGATTCGTTGATATCTTTTAACTCCCCCCTTATGTACAAAAAAAGGAGGACAACTGCAACCGCGAGGACTGTAAAAGATAAGATTGCAATATAAATTAACATACTTAACCTCTAGTATTAATTGGCTTGGGAGAGGTAGTTGTGTAGCCTATCAATAATGCCCTGCATTCCAAGGATGAAGATCGAACTGGAGATTGAGTTTAGCTTAGATTTGTTATCGATAACCTCATTTCTTACCGAACCAATAAGGTTGTCCCAATCTCGAATAATTGTCTGTGTTATTCTGTTGAGATCTGCCAGTTTGGGATCATGCTTCAAATCCTGCATATATAGGTTGGTCCCCTTCAGAATATTGAATAGTACACTGTGAAACCTCAGGATCTCAGAACCCTTCATGTCTATATTTATTGTATTGCCATTGTCCTTTATCATTTCATCAAATTCTTTTATCAAGGTATCAAAATCTACATCTTTCCCCTTCAATGACAATGATTCAGCGACATAAGGTTCCTCATCTGCGCTTTGGATCAGAAGATCATTATCCCCTTCACACAGACCTATAGCCACCTCATTCTTCTGCTCACGTGATGGTATGAAGTTAATCTGGACAGTCTCATCGATCAGCATAGCTTGCCTGATAACCTTTCGGTATATTTCAGCTTCAAGTTCTGCAATCTTGCCTGGATCGCCACAGCTCCAGCAGGCAAACCGCGATCCGTTCCCAGCCAGACAGATGTCAATTTTATTGATGCCCGTTAAAAATCTCTTGCTTTGCAACCCGATCTCGAAAAGAAGTGAACTAAAGAAGTAGATGATCAGGAACCTGACCTTAAAGAATTCTCTCGTTTGCATGTGTTGAGCCAGATCGGCATCAGATATAGAAGAGAGCATGAAGTTTAGATGTGTCTGATAATCTTCAAGGTTCGAATATTTTTGTGCGATTGCTGGGAATCCATTTTTTAAGGCACTATATATAACTGAGTGACTGCCATCAGCGTTGTCTCCTGTCGGCACTCCCACTAAGTTCCTCCCTGCCCAGAGAGAACTATATAGCAAATGAACATTGCCATCACTCCAGACTGAGATGTCAGAAGAACCGCCACCAACATCGATAACAATAGACATGCTGGGAGCGAACATATTAAGATCTTTTTTATAATCAAAGTATAGAAGTGCGGCCTTACTCTCGTCAGTGCTTTCTACATTTTGATTCTGTAGCAGTTTATTCCACATAGTTTTGTATTTCACAATGTCAACTTCTGAAAAAGCTTTGGGATAAGCCCAGATGTATTTTACAGATGCCAGGTTAACTCCGTTCCTGATCAGCTCATATTTCACTAAAGATAGCAGTACTTTCAGATACTCTTTGGCAGCGTTTTGAGTATTTAATTCGTGGTTCCATTTCAAGTCAGTCATTACCTGCATCTCTTTATTAATTTGACTAGCAGGAACTGCATAAGGGACATACTTGTACTTTGAAAAGTTTATAGATGTCCTTAGTAAGGCTTCGGCGGAAGCGTTTTTCTCGGTAGCGACCATGGTTGGAAGCGGAAAATTTACAGACTGTGCGTCGCTAATTTCGCTGAGACAGTTGGGCATGAAATACTGTTCAAGGTTACTTTTTATCAAATCAGGTATCTGGTCTGCTCCAACTTGTTTATCGGAAAACTGTATCAAGGTTATGAAATCTTTGTCGTTCAGATTCTTCCCTTTGAAGTTAGAACTGTATTTCAGGATACTAGTCTTGTTATTGTATTTAATGGCAATGTTAGTGTGTGAGGTGCCAAAGTCCATTCCTACTACTGCATCATTAACCGTGGGCTTGTGCTTATTTAAAAGCTTGTGATCCAGAATCAAAAAAGCCTGGCTACCGCTCTCAATGTGTCTTAAGGAAACATAAGTGGGCAGGTTTTCGAATCTAAATATTTCCAAAGCTCTGGTCTTTCTTGATTGACCAAACTTAACATTTTCCAGATTATCATCCAAAAACTCGAGCGATATTTGCTCCGTGTTCACTGTATCTCCATATCTTTTCCCATACACAAAACCGTAATACGGATCTTTCCAATCTTCAGGACTTAAGTTTGGCCAAATGACGATATGAGGAAGAGGAGTGTTGCTATCGCTTGAATCATAGTCCAGTATCACGTTCTCATCGGTACTTTTGGTATAATGTCCCAGATAATCTCTGGTAACCTCAATGACTTTGCCGTTTTGAACCGGAATTTCCAATTTAACTCTAACCTGATTAGCCCCCATTTCCCGAATGGTCAAGTACTTATCGACATCTTCTGGATCAAAGTAATCGAAGAACTCCTTTTTGAGCGGCAAAGCGTATTCATAGACATCAGTATTTTCCCCTAAAACTAGGAACTTGTCATTCATCTTATATTTATATTTAATGATAACCGGTTCCAGAAAATCGTGTTTGGGTAGGACCCAAGGATAAACTACGTCCTCTCCTGGTAAAGACTTTCTATCCATAATCCTTAATGTGCTAAACGTGTAGTCACCATTGAATAAATAATTATTATAATAGGACTTGCCTTTAAGGCCGGATGATTCGTCTATAACCAGTGGCGATCTTATCCCTGCCTTTGAAGGTCGTAATAGATTGCAGCTACTTATGTCATTTATCGTGTACCTCTTTAAAATTGATGACAGTCCGCACTGATGAGACAGATCTGAAACGCCATATTTTGAATTATCTGCCAATCCTTGGTCGGATCCCTTGCATATACCATTACTAAGATTGAATGCATTCACCAATCCACTATAACGTCCATCTTCCGACAAATTAGGTATGAGTATTTTGTTTATATAGATCTGAAAATCAGAAGGCCGCTCACTAAGTGGCACAGGAACGTCCTTGAAATATCGCATGAACTTGTTTTGGACCTTCAAATCCAGAGGAGTAAAGAACATAGTGTACTGACTTGTGCCCGCAACGACAAAAGTTTCGCTTCCTCGCGAGGCAATTATCAAGGTTATTGATATATCCGCTAAGTTCTCAGGATGAAGGTCATATAGAACCTTGCGAAGCTTATTATTTGTCGGTTCATCAGAAATGTGTATTTCTTTAGCTGTAAGCGTCAGAGTTAGCATATCTTCATAGAAAATAAGCTCGATCACATCAAGAATGTTGGACATTACCTCCATGTGCAATATATGGTTTTTGTCCATTATAGCTTCTTTGAATAGGAGCATGCGAGCCCAAGGAGAAGGAATAGAAGTGACATTGGCTTTTGCCTGCTGAGATACTACAATATTACTTTGGAATGTAGAAAATTCTTGCGTGAAATCTAGCCATTGGCCAGGAGTTGCTTGCGCAACGGTTCCTTTATGATCTGGCAATAATGGACGTGGCATTATTTCCCCCTTTCCACTCTAGCGGCAGACAATACTTTAATAAAGGCATTAACAAGTCTTTCATGGTTGGTCTTTCTGCCATGAAGCTTCTTATCCATACGACTTATCGGATAACCAGCATATTTATCTTGATTTTCTGATATCAGGCAATCCATTCTTAATTCGGGGCTTACAACATTGAGGTTAGCGCTGTTGGTATGAATCTGTTGGATCCATTGCTTGTAAGATTGACAAAAACTAACAAGTGGTTTTAACTCATCTTTATGATCCATTATATAACGACCATTGAATTTCATATTCCTTAGCCAAGCTATTTTATTCAGTAGAGATGTCTTGGAAGTCTCGATAAGTCGGTTGATGTCCATGATATAATTGTAAAAAAGGGAAAAGTTCTCGAATACCAAGCCCTTTTGGAAGTGTGGTAGGTCACTGGCTGTTACCTCGTAAGTCTTAGGTTCTCTATCAGGATTTTGTACTTGTATGTGATAGAAGTCTTTATAGTTGCCATCTTCTCTTACACCGAAATCCAAAGCAGCGTAAGCGGCAAACAACTCTATCATGTGCGAGTTATTCTCCTGATCCGCACTACCCTTACTATAATTCTCATATTGGGAGCAAATATCCAAATCGTCGCCTAAAACATAATTGGAAACATTCTTAGAGAAATTGTTCTTGTAAAACTCACAGGCAGCCTTGGTATTCATCAGAAAAAAGTTTGAGTCTGGCAGGATTTCGTCATTATTGAATGCCTCAGTTTGGGTGCCCAGATTCTTAGGATCCTGAAGCCTGAAATATGGAAGTAGCAAAGCACCTCCCACCCGGGCATTTGGAGCAGCTTTCTTTAAAAGCTGACTAATCACCGGATATCCTGAAGCCCCGGTTCCCCCAAATACTGAAGCAAAGATGAATGCCTTGGAGCTGGAGTCATTTTTTAGAGCACTGGTAAGGACTGGCCAGAATGGATGATCTTTGACATTTGTCATAAGTATTGAGCCAATAGATGGCACACCCCGATATCCTTCAGTCATGTCCATGTCCATTTCTCTTTTACTGTAGAGGAGATCTGCCAGATATTTATCATCCGAAAGTGACAGGTTGTTGTTATATTCGATGAAATGGGCCAGCGTATTCATCCCAGTATCAAGACCTGCATTGGGATTGATCACATTGGGAATCCTTAGCTTGGTGTCTTTTTTGTCCTCAGTATCTTCATATAGAATATCAGTATAAAAATAATCCCCTTCAACAGAATTTGTCAATTGATCCCTGATAGCTTTGTATTTGGTGATTAGTGTCCGTGTTCGGTTAACATTTCCATTGCTACTATCTGGATCTACCAATATTGGGTGAAGCTCTTTGGGTCCCAAACCCATAGCGCATAAAAATACGAGGGATTCCAGGCACCTGGCACCTGTCCCTCCTATTGCAAATACATAGTATCTCATTTGAACTCCTTACTGCCCTTTCTGAAATACTCATGCACGCGTGCAAAGTATTTCTTGCTCCCCAAAATGTTACTAGCAGCATAGAATAACCCCACCTCTAATAGAAGTGAGGATATCATGAAATTCAACACGTACAAGAGCTTATAGTTCCCACGGCAAATGTCGATAGAGATCGTAGTAGACTTATAAAATATATAGCAAAAAGCTATGAGCATTGCGCCACCGAAGACTGTCCAGAACTTAATGGATTCTGTCTCTCTCCGATAACGAAATATGCCGTATACGAAAATAGAAAGCAAGACAATGCCGAAAGAGACTATCACGCTTTCTAGCATATGACTGTGCCAATCTACCAAGTAGATGTCAGGGTAGAACAAGAAGAAAAATATGTTCAGCATCATTATCTCCTATCAACGTGCAGGTAATATTGGGTAGTGGCAAGGTACTTATAGTCTTCAAAACTATCCATGATAAATCCCATCCAATTAGCTAAATTAAAGGTTTTCTGTTGGTTTTCTATTTTATAATCATCGTCCGTGCTCCACTCTTCTATCCACTTTGGCAAGGTCTTTCTAAAAGTGAGCCGGATTAGATAACATCCTCTGTCTTTATAAGGAAATGGTATAATGAAGGATGCGCGGTCAGTCCCGATAGTGACTTCGGCATTCACATTACCATGGGCATCATCAATAACGCTATAAGATGTGTCTGTTTTCGCCATATATGCAACTGTATAATCAATCGTTTTGCCGAAGCTGTCCTCATAACCTTTCAAATTGAAGTTTAGCTCCTGTGCTTGGTTTTTTAAAGTATAGCGCGTGAGTGGTAAATCATAATCGTCATTATTAAAAACAAGTCCCTTGGGTACGGAAACACCGTCAACATTATCAACAAAATCCATCTTGTTATCTGAGACGAAACCGAAATCAAAATGATTCTCAAATAGGTCACTGAACTTGTCTGTTATGAATTTTGCGTACTTACGGTCTCCAAACGTTAGGCAGTATAATGGGCGAGTGCTTCCAGGAGCAATGTTTAAAGAAGCTTTTTTCATTTCCGAATAATAGTAGCCCTCAAACGAGGCTTGTGTCCCTTTGAAAGAAAAGAAACCGTGCTCACCAAGATAACTTTTTAGATTACGTGCAAAGATCACATAGTCTGACAGTGAGTGAGCAGTCGATTGAACACCGTCTGTAAATATAAGATTGATTGAATTTCGGTCGTCTAAAATGTGTTTGAATGGCTCATTTAGGTCTGTGTCTCCCTCATTATAAAACTTTCGGTTTGAGATCGAGTGCAGTACCTGCCTGAGGTCACCCTGCAACTCGCTGGAGCCGCGACCAAACCGGTAGAGTTTAATGGTTGCATTATTCGGTATCCGGCTAATAACGGTGTTGATTATCCTGAACAGATCGCTGTTATCGCCTGTATACCCATACATACTCATACTGGCATCTATAAATACATTAAAATGTTGAGGATCGGTTTTCGCTTGAGTGCTTTCAACACCAAATGGCTTTTCCAAGTCTGTCAATTCATGGAACAATGGACACTTAGAGCAACAACTCATCAGAAAGCCCATAACAAATACAATAACGATAAGGGCATATTTTAATCCGCTTCTCACGCACAACCTCCAAAATAACAAATAATGTTTTATTTAGGAAACACCTGTTATCATAGTATTTCAGCTTCCGACTTCCTGTCAAGAACTATCTTTCCAGGCACTTCCCATTTCCCATATATTATCATGATTAATTCTTTAATAAATCCCTATATATGCGATAATTCTCTTCATCAAAGCAAGAGAAATAGACCTCTATCGCAGGCATATCAAGCATAGCCTTCCTGATAGTAGCTATCGCGATCTCAGCCGCCAATTCTTTCGGAAAACGGTAGATCCCCGTTGAGATGTTAGGGAATGCTATAGATGCAATCTCATGCTCCGAAGCTATTTCCATACAGCGGCGATAGCAGGAAGCCAGGAGTTCAGCTTCATCATGACCTCCACCCTGCCACACAGGACCTACAGTGTGAATCACGTACTTTGCCGGCAGTCCGTGTCCACTGGTCAGCTTAGCATCACCTGTGGCACATCCGCCCAGAGTTCTGCATTCTTCCAATAGTCCCGAGCCAGCAGCCCGATGAATTGCGCCATCCACACCGCCTCCTCCTAAGAGGGATCTATTGGCAGCATTGACTATGGCGTCTCCTGTGAATTTTGTAATATCTGATAATTCAAGGTGTATCATATGTCTATCCGTCCTTTTGTATCCGCTGAGGGACAATTTCTTTAATAAACTCATGGTATTTTTTTGCTAATATCTTGGCAAGAGCTATTTTTGGCTTTCCCCCATTTTTTTCAGTCTTACCAGCCTGCAATTTGCCGCGGCCTTGCTGGATAGATTGTGCTAAAGATGACGTGGAGATAAGAGGATTTTTTCCTGCTATCTCCACGGCATCTCCACCACATCGAATGGGGTAGGATAGTCTGGGCAGAAGCAGGCACAGGGATTTCGGGGCGGTCCTAAATGATAATGCTCACAGGGATTGTAGGGATCGGAAGGATTTGCAGGGATTTTTTGTTTGAGCAAAGCGGGAATCCGCCAATACGATAAACCTTCTAAACCCGCTAAACGTTCTAAACAAGGTTCGGGCGGAACAAGAATCCGCCCCTACAATAAAACTCCCGCACCAAGAACCCCTGCACCCACTCCGATAATTCTCCCTTAGCCCCGATTTCATTTGACACATATCCCCAGTTGATATTCTGTGCGACAAAGCAAGATTTACGAGGAATAGATGAAGATTTTAGTATTAAACTGTGGAAGTTCTTCCATCAAATACCAATTGATCAGTATGCAGAACCATGAAGTAATGGCCGAAGGCATCGTCGAGAAAATCGGCGAAGACCTCGCTCTTTTTACCTATAAAAGTGAGAAATACACGAATAAAAAGCAGGAAATGGTGATCGAAAACCATGAACAGGGCTTGCAATTGATTTTGGAAGCTTTGAAGGATAGCACCAATGGCGTATTATGCGATCTCTGCAGCATCGATGCGGTGGGACACCGTTTGGTGCATGCCGGAGAGCATTATTCGGATGCGGTAATCGTGACAGAGCATGTGGTGGATGTGATGCGTGAGTGCATCTCGCTGGCGCCTTTGCACAATCCTGCCAATCTGAAGGGGATAGAGGCAGTAAGCGCTGCGATGCCGGACTGTCCGCAATGTGGCGTTTTTGATACCGCTTTCCATCAGAGCATGCCGGCTGAGGCCTATTTGTATCCTCTGCCCCTGGATTTTTATCTTACACACAAGATCCGCCGTTACGGTTTCCACGGCACCAGTCACAAATATGTGAGCATGAAAACCGCAGAGTTTTTGGGACGCAAGCTTGAGGATCTGAAGATCATCTCTTGCCACCTGGGCAATGGTGCTTCCATTACTGCGATCAACGCGGGAAAATCCATCGATACCTCCATGGGGCTCACTCCTCTGGAAGGGCTGATGATGGGCACCCGCTCTGGCGACATTGATCCCGCCATACCCATTCACATGCAACAGACTCTGGGGCTGAACGTGGATGAAGTCAACAGCATTTTGAACAAGAAAAGCGGGATGTTGGGGCTTTCGCAGATTTCCAACGATATGCGCGAGATCGAGGATGAGATCCTGATCAAGAAGAACCCCAAAGCCATCCAGGCTCACGATGTGTATTGCTATCGCATCAAAAAGTATATCGGCTCCTATTTTGCGGCCTTAAATGGCGCAGACCTGCTGATCTTCACCGGAGGCGTGGGTGAAAGAATGCCGATCTTGCGGGAGCAGGTTTGCCGGGATCTTGAGGCCTTGGGCATCTTGCTGGATACAGAAGAAAATGCCAGATTTACCGATGATATCCAGATTTTGAGCCGGCCGGAATCCAAAGTTACCATCCTGAAAATCCCCACCAATGAAGAGCTCATGATTGCACTGGATACGCAAAAATTAGTCTGTAAATGAGGGAAGAGATGAGACTGGATCAACTACTGAATAAACTCTGTTTTACCAAGACCCGCAGCATCGCAAAAAATGCCTGCGACAAAGGGCTGGTCTCCGTAAATGGCAAAACCGCCAAAGCAGCGCAAAACGTCCTGGAGGGGGATATCATCATCCTGAAACTCTATGGCTTTGCGCATGAGATTAAGGTGAATAGCGTCCCCACAGGCAATGTGGCCAAAAAGGATGCCGGCACCTATTTTGAAATGCTTTCCCGGGAGCCGCTCGAATAAAGGAATCAAGATCAAGAAAATGGCTGCTGGCTGGCTAAACAAACTGCAAGTTTGGGTAAATCCCTTTGCCAAACGCGGCCTCTGCCTCGCGCTTTTTGGTGTCTTCTTCAGCCTCTTGATGGGGTATCAGCTTCTGCATGAATCCCCATATCATCAGCTTTACGGTGAAAAGGCCGCCAGCACTTCAGATATCGAGCTTAGCCAAGCGCTGGCGCATAAAATCTCCGATCTGCAGATCACTCTGGGCATCTACCCCAAGACGCGGGTCAAAATCTACATCGTGCATGGCGAAAAAGAATATCACAAACTAAGCGTGGGCAAGGCGAAAATCGTGGAATTCAGCGATGCCTTTTACAGCGGTGAAGAGCGGGCCATCTACATCCGCAGTCAAGACCAGATTCTGGAAAACTATCTCAAGATCTTGCTGCATGAATACATTCATTGGTATCTGGAAGAGCTTTTTAGCTCTGCTCCCCTGTGGTTTCATGAAGGCATGGCCACCTATTTCAGCGGGCAGATGGGCTACGACCGCTACCTGCTGTACCTGAGAGAAAGCCTGGTCAATCCCAAAAGCGATCTGTTCCGCATCGGCTATTACTATCCCGAAAACAGAGCTGACTGGCCCCGGTTTTACCTGAGTTCTGCCATGGCGGTGCGCTATATGCAGGAAAAACATCAGGAGCAATGGGGCGGATTTTGGAATATCGTGGCCGCTTATCACCATCAAGGACAAATTATTCGCTTCAGTGAAGCTTTTGTGGCAGCTTACCAGACCAGTCTTTGGGATTTTCATCAGGATTTTGAACGCTATAGCCGGCGGCAGGGCTATCTCTATCTGATCGTGGCGTTAAATTCGCTGATCTTTGCTTTTTTGGCTGTGTTGTTGCCATTTGCGGCCAGAAAACGGAGGCGGCGTTTGCGCAATATGCCTGATCTACCGGATCTGCTGGATGAATCTGATCCAGCAGATCTTGGGGATCTACCCGTTGCAATTGACCATACCGAGGCGCCTGAGTTCAGCAATTCATCCGTTATACAAGAGCCTGAGGATGAGGAGGCATCAGACCCGGTTTAGCAGGTGGTTCTCAAAAGCGTGGCGGGAGTCTTGCTGGATTGCAAACGTCCCCGTTTGCAGAGCACGGGACCTGCTCTGTTTTTAAAGATTGCTCCCTTTCTGGTAAATCCTGCTTCCCTTCTGTCGAACCTCGCTTCCCTTTTTTCAAAGCCTACCCCACTATGCCAAGGCCCCCGGCCTTGCTCGACACGAGACGTGTCGAATCCAACAGGCGCCCCGGCCACGCTAAAACGCTAAAACGATAAAACCCCAAATCCCCTTTTTCCGCTTGACAGATATCTGGTTTGTCCAGAGTCTGTCAGCATATACAATTTTAGACAAATCCTGAATAAAGGAGAAGATATATGAAGTATCTCGATCTCGCCATGAATGCGGCTTCCAGCCTCGGCGCGGAATATGCCGACATCCGCATTCAAAAGACCACCGACCAGGTGATCTACCTGCGCAATCTCAGCCTGAAAAGTGCGAATACCAGTGTCCTGAATGGTTATGGTATCCGTGTCTTCTTTGGCGGAGCCTGGGGTTTTGCGCACAACAACGTATTTAGTGATGAGGCAGTGCTGGCCACTGTGAAAAAAGCCTTCGACATTGCCAAGCTCTCTGCCTCTGTAAACAAAAAGAAAAAGCTTCGTCTGGCTCCGGAGCGCAGCTATATCGCTACTTGCAAGACACCTGTCTGCATCGATCCCTTTGATGTGCCACTGAGTGAAAAGGTAGATCTGATGATGGAAGTGAACCGCAGCATGCTGGCCTATGAGGGCATCAAACAAGCGGTATTTTACCTGATCGCGCACAAGGATGAAAAGCTCTTTGCCAGCACCTTGGGCACTCGCCTGGATCTCACCAGCCAATTTATCGATCCCATGATCATCGCTACCGCAATTCACGATGGGGATTCTCAATCCCGCACCTTCGATGAAGGCGGACGCGCAGTGGGCTGGGAATGGATCCAAAGCCTGAATTTGATCGAAAAAGCCAAACAAATCGCTCAGGAAGCCCTGATCAAAGTAAAAGCCGAAAGCCTGGGCCCGGAAACGCGTCGCACCCTGATCCTGGACCCCAATCATCTGGGACTCACCATGCACGAAAGCGTGGGACATCCCACCGAGCTGGATCGCGTCCTGGGTTGGGAAGCGGATTATGCCGGAGTCTCTTTTGCGACCCCGGAAAAACTGAAAAACTTCCGCTATGGCAGTGAGATCGTGAACTTTGTGGGCGATAACACCCTGCCTGAAGGCCTGGCCACTCATGGCTTTGACGATGATGGCGTCCCTGGCCAGAAATGGCATATCATCAAAGATGGTATCCTCAATGAATATGGCAGCACCAGAGACACGGCCATGGAGATCGATCTAGGCTATTCCCGTGGCTGCAACAGGGCTACCTACTATTACGATCAACCCATCAATCGCATTCCCAATCTCTATCTGCTTCCAGGCACCAAGCCGCTAACCCCTGCAGAATTGATTGCCGATACCGAAGATGGGGTGTATATTCAGGGCAGAGGCAGTTTCTCCATCGATCAGCACCGCGTAAACTTCCAGTTTGGCGGGGACTATTTCTGGGAGATCAAAAACGGCAAGCTGATCCGCCCGTTAAAGAAAATACTCTACAAATCCAGTAATCCGGAATTTTGGAATAGCTGCGATGCTATCTGTGATGAACGCTTTTGGAGTCCCTTTGGCGTGGTAAATTGCGGTAAAGGACAGCCCAGCCAGTCTGCCCGCATGACCCACGGTTCCGCTCCGGCAAGATTCAGAAATATCCGCGTGGGAGGTTCCCAATGAAAATCAAAGATATCGAAAAATACATCCGTAAACATACTAATGCCGATGACTTTAGCTGCTCTATCAGTGAAATAGAATCTCATGAAACCCGCTTTGCCCAAAACAGCATTACCCAGCATATTGCCGGTCCGAAACTGGACATTTCCCTGGAGCTGTCCTTTGGTGCTCAAAGCGGCTCTTGCAGCGTGAATCAGTCCGATGCAGACAGTCTGGACTTCCTCATCAAAACTGCCGAAGACATTGCCTGTCTTGCCCCTGCAGATCCAGAATACATGCCTTCCACAGGTCCGGCCAAGCTGCCCGAGGTGCAAAACTGCGCCCCGTCCACGCTGAATCTCAAGCCCAAAGCCATGGTGGAGATCGTGCAAAAAAGCATCGACAAAGCCATCGCTATAAACGCTCTGGTTTCCGGAATGTGCGAAAAGCATCTGATGAAAACCTGGGCATTCTCCAAGAACGGTTTTGTGGGCTGCAATGAAGGCACCAGCTTTGGCCATTCTATGACGCTGAAGAAAGGCGAAGTGGAAACCAAGGTGAGCTATGAAGCCAAGGACTATGCGCCCTTTGATCTGGACACAGAATTTGCCCGCCTCCAAGCTCAATCCGAGGCTTTGGCAAGCATGCAGAGTTTTGAAGCGCAAAAGATCGCCGTGATCCTACGCCCTGAAGCCTTGCAAGAGCTGATCTGGTATCTCACCTGGATGATGAACCGCAGGCAGAGTGACGAAGGTTTCACCGCCTTTACCGGTCAATTGGGCAAGAAGTTCATGGGCGATAAACTCAGCCTATATTCCACCCTCAAGCAACCGGCTATCTCGGCTTTTCCCTTCAGTTCGGAAGGACTGCCCAGCCAGGAAACTACCTGGGTGAAAAATGGAGTGCTCAAAAACATGCCGGCAAATCGCTATTGGGCCCAGAAAGTGGGTTGTGAGCCGCTGCATATCTTCAATATGTACATCCCCGGTGGTAAAACCAGCGAGGAAGAAATGATGAAGATGGTGCCCCGAGGGCTGATCATCAACCGCTTCTGGTACATCCGCACTGTGGACATGAAGGCGGGTGAACTTACCGGAATGACCAGGGACGGAGTTCTCTATTTTGAGGGTGGCAAAGTGAAGCACGCAGTGAACAATCTCCGCTTCAACGAAATCCCCCATGAGATGACGCGTCGCATCCTGGCTTTGGGTGCAGAAAAGCTGGCCTCTCCAAGTGCGATAGTTCCCACAGCCTTAATCGATAACTTCAATTTTGTGGATAAAACCACTTTTTGAAAAAAATGTATTGACAGAAATTTGACTTCTGAAAGATAGTGACATCAGAAGCGATTCAACATTCCCAAAGTGCCGATTCCTTGTTTTCGCGGGACAGCCCAAAGAATGTTCGATCCCGAAAAAACACAGGAGAAACACAATGCCAGACAAAACTATTATCTGCCGTGACTGTAACAAAGAGTTCATATTCACCGAAGGTGAACAGGAATTCTACCA
>JAJBAY010000113.1 GCA_020532515.1 Candidatus Cloacimonadota bacterium
AGCGAAAAGTTTTCTGACGGCGCTTTTCCGCTACGCTCCAAAGCACCGTCAGAGAACTTTAAAGGTTGAAAATAGTGGTGCAGTTTAAACTTCCAAAAGTGGTGCACTTTAAAATTCCATTGACACATTTTTCGGATTTCTTTCCGCACTTGGTGTTTTTCTAGTAGGTGGTTTCTTCGTGATAACTGTTGTAGGCGCTCCAATTGGTTTGGGACTCATCCAGTTAAGTAAGTTCTTATTGGCACCTTATAGCCGTTGTATGGTAAGCAAGAAAAAATTGGACATCAAACAAAATATGCTTTGGAAGACATTCGGTGTTCTTGCGACTATTCTTTATATTCCCTTTGGTCTTATACTTTGCGCAGTCACCATTGGTCAAATTATCGGTTTATTCATTTCCATAATCGGAATACCCTTAGGGATAATATTAGCAAAGAGCTTAGGCACATATTTCAATCCAGTAAATAAACAATGTGTCCCTGTCTCCGTTGCAAAAGGACTTAATGCTCCTAAAGCTGCTGAAGTAGTGAATTAGTCAAAAGAATAGAACAAACAATAAATCCTTCTCAATAACTCTGTTTTGGTCAATCCAAAACGGAGTTATTGCTTTAGAAGGGGCAGGTCTCATATAAGAGCCCTTATGTATATTAACGAAGAACTGAAAAGAGAATTCTACCAGCACCAAAACGTAAGGAGGACCTGCAATTATGCTTGGATATCTGAGCTTTGAAAAAAATGGGGGATGCCTGGACTGTGAAATAGAACTTGACACTTAAAGAGAAGATGTAAAAAGTGCAATTGGCTCTGAGCTTATATATAGTGTAAAAAAAGAGAATGATAAGTTGCTCTCAAATATCTGAGAACTATGACTTTATATTTACTCCAGGATCAGGGAGGAACCCCGAATAACCCTCGTTTAAATAAGGAGATTACAATGTTTACAAAAATCAAATTGGCTCTTATTATTCTGGCCATCATGATCGTGACGAGTAGCATTTTGTCAGCGCAATTTTCCGGAGGCAACGGCACGGCATCAGATCCATATCTTATTGCAACAGCCCAAGACCTAGATAATATTCGCAACCACATGGACAATAAGCACTTCCTGCTGATAGCGGATATCAATCTGGGAGTGGAGCCTTACAATACTGGAGAAGGTTGGGAGCGGATTGGGTCAATGTATACTCAAGAGTTTCGTGGCACTATTGATGGAACTGGCCATAGCATTTTGAATCTGTATATCAACAGTCCCGATTATGGTATAGAGGCACAGGGTCTCTTTGGGGGAGCTGAAGCCAGCATCAAAAATCTCAATCTCGTCGATGTCGATATCACCACTAATATTTCTAACGTTGGAGCGATTGTCGGTATGCTTTCATACGGCTCCATCAGCAATTGCACTGTAAATGGCATCCTTACCGGATTTGGTGCTTGCGGAGGTCTGGTGGGAGGTGGCTATTTTGCGCAAATCCAGGATTGCAGCTTCAGCGGTACCGTACGCGGAAGAAACCAAGTCGGAGGAATCGCAGGATCGATCTCAGAAACCCAAATCAAGCAATGCTCAGTTGACGGGAATATCTTAGAACACCCCGTTTATATGAGTGAAAAATTGGGTGGCATCGTTGGCTTTGCTTCAGAATCACAAATCAGTTATTGTGATGCCAATGTGAATATAACCGGTTATCATGATGAAGGTGGCATCGTGGGCGGATGCCAGGACAACAGCAGCGTGGCTTATTGCCTTGCTTCAGGTAGCATCAGTGGGCTGGATCAATTGGGCGGTCTGGTGGGAAGGGCAAATGGCAGCCAGATATTGAACAGTTTTGCGCATACTGATGTAGGTAACATAAGCGCACAACGAGTTGGCGGCCTGGTTGGATTAGCGGAATGGTCCACTATTACCAACTCTTATGCTACCGGTTTGATAACATATTGGGTAAGTTCTCCTTATGCCTACTCGGGAGGTTTGGTGGGCGAATCAACAAGCAGTTCTGCGATTCACAGCTATTGGAATTCGGAGAGCTCAGGGATGCAAAACTCAGCGCTCGGAGAGATGCGAAATACCGCTCAAATGACTTATCCCTATGATCCCGATACTTATGTGGGCTGGAATTTCTATCTCACCTGGGAAGAAGATGGCCAAGCACAAAACCAGGGATATCCGATTTTGAGATCAAGCCCTGAAACTCTGTTTGCCGGCGGAAGCGGAACTGCTCTTTATCCCTGGCAGATCGCCACTGCAGGGCAGCTTTACCTGACTCGCTTTTTCCTGGATGATTGCTTCGTTCAAACTGCCGATATTGACCTCGCTGAAGCTCCCTTTGACGGAGGATGGTTGCCGATCGGGATGCTTCCGGATCAAGAACCGGCTGCTGCCATGCCATTTACCGGCAGATACGATGGTAATGGCTACATGATCAATAACCTGACGATCAATCTGCTGGAAAACCAGGACATAGGTCTGTTCTGGAGATTGGATCATGCAAATATATCGCTTATAAACATCCAGAATGCAAACGTAACAGGCGGATCCAGGGTTGGAGCTTTGGCCGGACATGTGAATATGATTTCCTGTGGATACTGCACGGTAAGTGGCAGTGTAAGCGGCGAGGATGAAGTCGGAGGTTTGTTTGGCGTAATGGATTCTGGGGGGTCAATTTCGCATTGCAGTTTTGATGGATCAGTGGATGGCCTTGGCGGAAGCATTGGAGGTTTAGTGGGAACGGCCTCGAATCCCGGCTTTGAAAGCTGCACCTTCAGTGGGTCTATCCATGGCACCGAAGATGGCATAGGGGGATTTGTAGGTTCTTCAGAGGAAGCTTTTTTCACGGAATGCTCTGCAGATGCGACAATCACTGGCGGTAATTCTCAAGTGGGTGGCTTGATCGGTAATTCTCACCAAGATATTATGATTGGCTGCACTGTATCCGGCACCATTACTAACAATGCCCTGCAAGTGGGCGGGATCATAGGCAAAGCTCAGAATGCCTCGGTCACTACTACTGTTTCTTTGATCGATATCCAGGCGGGAGAGCTTGCAGGAGGCTTGATCGGCGAATGCTCTACCTCAGTCGTAACAAACTGCTACTCTAGAGCTCAGGTTCAAGCTGCAAACACGGCCGGTGGGTTCATCGGATCCTGCCTGGGAGCATCTACTATCTCCTCTTGTTATTCTACCGGCTTAGTAGGTGCAGACAGCAATGCCGGGGGATTCATGGGGCAAAGCTCGGATGAATCTATGGTAAACTATTGCTATTGGGATATGGAAAGTTCGGACATGCAAGACTCTGCCGCAGGAGAGGGAATGAGCCACGCAGCGATGACCATAGTCCCCTATCCAGATGACACTTATCTTGGCTTTGACTTTGATGAGTATTGGATGCCGGACACAAATGCAGATATCAACGACGGATATCCATACCTGGAATATCGCCCCGTAAGCAACGATGATCCATCTGTCCCTGTTGCCCAAGAGCTGCTTTGCATCCATCCGAATCCTTTTAACCCTTGTACCACCATATCCTTTGATCTGGCCAAAGCCGCAAAGGTAAGTGTTCAGATTTACAACGTCAAAGGCCAGCTGGTGCACACCATCATCAAAGCCGAACTGCGCAGCGGAAAATCCAGCTACGTATGGGATGGCAGGGATGCTTTGGAAAACCCCTTGCCCTCAGGTCTCTATTTCTGCGTATTGAAAGCTGATGGGAAACCCACGGTCAAGAAAATGACCCTGTTGAAATAGTGTCATATGACTATAGGTTGCCTTAAGGCCTTTCTGTAAAAGGTTTTTTAAGGCATCACCAAAATGAATCGAGTAAGATGATGCTGGTTAATTAACTCCAGCATCATCCCTCTCACGGAACCGTGCGTACGGGTCTCGTACACGGCTCCTGATAATCCTTACAATCACTTAACAAAATTGAATAAAACACCTGTCTTAAGCGTTAGATCAAACAACTTCATTTCTGTAAACCACTTATTGGGAAGGGCAAAGTCTATGAACCATCAACGCGACTGTTTTGACTTTCAATTTTGATCTGTGTGATATGCTTGAAATTTCCTTTTGTGTTTTCACATCCGACCCGACTACAAGCTGTTTACTATCCAAAATTGAGAGTTTAAACAGGATAGTTGAAACACTGCGATATCAAATTATCCGATCTGCCTCGTCTTTGTTTTAACCCAAAAAAGACCTAGGTAATTTTGAGACAATCTGGCAAGATAGAAGATAGAGGATACGCAGAGCGGGAAAGGCGATAGCGGGAAAGGTCATTTTTAGGTCATAACAAAAGAGTTCCGTGCCAGCCTGTGTAGGACGGCACACGCTCGATCCTTCGACTTGCTTCTGATTCGTCTTCAACTCGAATTGACTTGAGTTTTCGAGTCATCTCGAGTCGAAAACATGTTAAAATCAAGTCCAAGGCTGGCGCGAGGGAAGATGTGGAGAAATGCAAGCCCTGAAATTCAAGATAAATGAAATAGAGCTTGACTACAGAGGCATAGATCAAAACATTGCAATACATTGTCAGACCTTAGCAAGATCGTGAGAAGTGAAGACTTAATATTTTCTTAACTAGCAAATTAACAAGGATTTGGAATTCACCTGGTAGTGTCTCAAAGGTTGGTGTAAATTGAGGAGTCCAAATTGCTTATTCGAAAGAAAAAGGTTGAGCCCAATCCCACTCATTGTTTTGATGGTTTAAACCAAAAACTATAAGACAAGGAGAAGAT
>JAJBAY010000020.1 GCA_020532515.1 Candidatus Cloacimonadota bacterium
GCGAAAAGTTTTCTGACGGCGCTTTTCCGCTACGCTCCAAAGCACCGTCAGAGAACTTTAAAGGTTGAAAATAGTGGTGCAGTTTAAACTTCCAAAAGTGGTGCACTTTAAAATTCCATTGACAACAGCGTGGATTTGGGCAAAGACAAGGTGAGCTGGATGAAGCTTCATATTGTTTCCACCTATCCGGGATCAAAATGGCAAGATACCTGTATCTCTGAAGTCAGCTTTGAGTAAGAAGCTTATCCTATAGTAACAGTACAAGATTTGAAACAAAAAAGCCGGTACCTCAAGGTCACCGGCTTTTTTTGGGGACTTAGGGAAAAGGCGGATTGCAGCCCGCTCAGTTTTGCTAATGCAGGCGCAATGGCATTGAGATTATCAATCATCTGAGCTATAATGCCTTTACGCCATCTGCCTTTATAATCCTCACGAGAGGGCAAAGCTGAATATATGAGTCCTGGCTACAGAGCAATCAGTGTTTTTCTCCACTGCCGATCTTGAGTGGAAATCTGTCCACAGCCCGCAAACTAAAGCCCTGCCTTGCATGGGATAAACAAAGAGAGCGCGTCGCCACAAAAGAGTATGATTTTGGGAACAATAGTTCTTGACTAAATATAATGTATTCCCTTACTATCATCCTAGTTGATTGTAGTATTATGATCCAGGTTCAGCATGGAATATGTGAGATCAAAGCCAATAGGCAGGTCCGTATAGAACATGTAGAACTGAGACAAGGTCGATTACGTTCCCGAGCTCCGGCGGCAAAATCTAATCCTACCGGAATAAGTTTTGTCACAAAACTAAGATTAGCAGGGAGACAGTTCATGGCATGTTTTGTATTGCCAGACAGGATTATGCAGGACCTTGAGTCCCACATCCCAAAACCGTCCTTTTTTTTCAGCCTTCTGCTGCGCCTTCAATCTTCTCAATCCCAAGGCCGGCCTTCCTCTTTTGCAACCCCAAATTATTTAACAAGGAGAAACCATGAAACACCTTAGCATCATTTTTTTATTGCTCATTTTTGCGACTGCCGCTTTTGCCCAGATCACCTGGACAGGAGCGCTGGGATCTTACTGGAATGTTGCAGGAAACTGGAGTCCGGCAGTCATACCAACCGCTGGGTCCAATGTCACCATTCCTAACACCACAAACAAGCCCTACGTCACCGCAGACGCAATCTGCAACAGCCTTATTATCAACCCCGGCGCCACACTCTACGTTCATTCCAGCTACAGTCTTACTGTGACCGCGATTTTGGATCAGAAAGGAACTTTGAACATGAGCGGCACGGGTAATGTAGACATCACTCTGGATCTCAATTGTTACGGCTTAATGTCTGTGACGGGTACCGGTGCGTTGACAGTTTACAGAGACGCCTATTGGTATTCTGGTTCTTCTTTGATAGACAGCAACTCCACGAAATTTAACCTTTACCGCGACCTGTATATCTATGACGGGGCCAGTTTCATTATGAACCATGGTGGACGGTTAACCTGTTTGGGAAGCGAGAATAGCAATATACACAACAACAGCGCCCTCACCCAATTCGGTTATCTTAAAGCTGCGAAATCCGCATCCTCAAAATATGTGAACATTCACGCAGACAGCACTCAACCTTTCAAGATCAATCAAGACTTAGAAAATTCCAGCAATAACAAGTTTTTCTGCAGCAAGAATATCACAGTCACCATACTGGGAGTAATTTATGACTGGAACTCAGCCGATACGACTGGTAATTATGGCATCAAATGGAATGCCGGTACGATCTTACTGGACGGCACCATCCAATATCTTGACCTGCAGGGGCCGGGCAGCTATCTGAATCATCTTATCTGTAGCGCAACTTCAGGAGTCATTTCCGAATTCGCATTGACTATCAAGGGCAATCTTACCATCCAAAGCGGCTATTTATCCGTTGATAATTATAGCACGATTACGATTGCCGGATCCTGGGACAACCAAATGGCCCCCAACGGATTCATCGAAGGTGAGGGACGTGTGATCTTCAACAGTCCCGATCACCAAAGCATCTTAAGCAACGAAACATTCAACATTCTGGAGGTCGCCAATGGCAATGCTCTGCGCTTCGCCAGCGGTAAAACGGTCACCTGCGCCAAATACGATTGGACTTCCGGCGGAATAGACATGAATACGAATGCCACCTTTACTGCAAACGATCTAGCCGAAGCTGGAATCTTTGGAAACTGGTGGCTCACCAATGTTGGCGGTGTGATCAATCTTACTAACGAAAACGTGGATCTGAAAGGCAATTTTAACATAACATCAGGTGTATTCAATGTTTACGGCGGTGGTATTTATAACTCCACTTGGAATTCCTACGACTATGTTACTCTGAACATGAGCGGTGGGACTCTGGATTTTCATGATACAGGAATCTCTGTTTACAATCTCTATGCCAGTTCCACTCCCACCCACATGACCCTTAATATCAGCGGCGGCACGATCAAAACCTCACAAAGTATCGAAAACACCTGGGACCTTTTTGCCACCACAGGTGGAACTTTTGAGTTTTATGGCAACGTGAATGCTATACTGGGCGGGATGCTGGGCGGCTTTCACCATCTCAAGATAAACAAGACAGCGGCCTCGGTGGTACTCGATGCCACCATCCCTTTATCGCTGGGAGGCAATCTGACCATCAGCTCCGGGACTCTGCAGGCCAATAATCATGTTGTCACCTGTGCAAACGCCTATATCACTGGTACGCTGGCCATGAACAACAAGCTGGACTGCTTAGGCGAAATTAAATGGAACAATGGCTGCTTGGCGGCTGTAGCTGATAACAGCATCATCGAATGTGGCAGCAACTGGTATATAGGGAGTACTGCCAATGTACAGCTTAACAACACGGTTAAAGTCTATTTCAAAGGCACCGGAACAAAGACTATCACGATCCTAAAAGCCAACCAGGGCATTGGCTATTTGAGAATCGGCCTGGATAGCTCAGGGAACAACTATGCCGGTGGAGTGTATTCCGTCGCTGCCTCCAGCTCTGCTGACCTCATGGTGACGGGATCTCTGGTTATAAGAGCCGAAAACACGCTGGATCTGAATCAAAGAGGTATGAGTGTAAGCTCGGACATGAATCTGGGTGGCACCCTCATCATAGATTCTGGAACGGTCACAGTGAACGGCTTGCCTACGATTTTCAGCACTGGGGTGATCAATCTAGATACAGGCACCCTCCATCTGGTAAATCATGAATTGTTGATTCCTTCTGGCGCTGTAGTAAGCTTGGCCAGCGGGACCATCAAATCCGATGGTATCACCGCATTGGGAAGCTTCCAGCCTGCTGGCGGGAAGGTAATATTAAGCTCCACGAATAGCGGTGTCAAGCGCATATCCCTGGCCGCGGGCAATTGGTTCCCGAATTTGACCATTGCCGCACCATCTAGATCCTACTACCTAGGAAGCGACATCACCATTAAGAAAGACTTCATTATTGATTCGGGTCTTTTTAGCGTCGAAAATATCTCCACTGGAACGTTTCACACCATGTATGTCGGTGAAAACTGGTGGAATAATCAGGGGCCGGACAACTTCTGGGAAGGTTTCGGACGAGTAGTCTTCAACGGGGGTGGTTTCCAGGCAATTAAAACCAGCGAAACCTTCAATATCATTGAAGTAGCCAAGATTGTCGCCGGCGGCGGTGGCGATGCCTTGCGTATTGAGAGCGGAACCGCGGGAGAATACATCGTGGTGAACTGCGCCAAGTACGACTGGACTTCGGGCGATCTGGATGTAAACCTGCGCGCTACAATGAACATCAATGATCTGGTTGACAACGGCATGTATGGTGGGTTCTACTGCGCTGAAACCGGTATCTTGAATATCACCCAGGATGCTGCCCAAAACATCAACCTCTATGGACGCATTCAAGTAACCGGCGGCACCATGAACATCTACGGTGGCAGCGGTATCGCCAACTGGGCAGGATCCTCCGCATCGAATGTGAAAATCACCTCGGGAGCATTGCACTACCACAACCAGGGTCTGGAGATCCGCAACACTTATGCTCTCACCTATGACATCAGCGGAGGAACAATCTCAACTGCCGGCACACTCTCTTGCAACCGCACCGACTTCATTCCTGTGGGTGGAACCTTTGAGATGAGAGGAAACACAGATACCCTGCTGGATTTCCAAACAGCCGTGGGAAGCAGTTTGTACAATCTAACCATCAACAAAGCCAACCTGGGTAACCAAGTCTCGCAAGCAACAAACACCCAGACCATCAGAGGGCAAATGATCATCGACAATGGCAGCTATTACATGATCAACCGCACGCTTAATTGCTTGGGTAATCTGACCGTAAACGATTCTGCAAAGTTGTATTGCTATCGAACCAATACTGTCAAAATGGCCGCAGGAAAGACCATAAACGTCAATAATGGGGGCTGGATAGAAGCCAATGGACTTCAAAACGATACAAGAGTTACCTTCACCCATGTCAGCGATGGATACTATAATTTCAACGTCCAGAGCGGGGGCTCTCTCTTGGCCAATTTCGCGATCTTCGAATATACAGGTGCTGATGGTGTCTATATCAAGCCTGGCGCTAGCACAACCGGTCCCCACGACAGTATCTTCCGAAATGGTGTCGTCGGCGGTGTCCTCTTACGGATGGATAGCAGCGAAGATAAGTTCATTAGCAATGTAGATTTCCCCACAAACGCTGGGGGCTCATCCAAAAACGTCTGGAAGAGTGTTGATGCAGGAAATGTCTATTTCAGAAACTACTCAGGCAGCTTCGGCGGGGCTGGTTTCGAAAACGACCCCAATCATCGTGTTTTCTGGATGGGCTCGGACGTGAATCTGCAGATCACCAATGTTAGCTGGAGCCGTCCGGATAACTATGTCTGCGCGCCCCTAACCGCCACGATCACCGTGAAGAACTTCGGTTTAGACTACATCGAGTCTCCCTTCCGCGTGGACATCTATAAGAACAGTGCCACTGCACCTGTGGAAGGTACTATGGGCGATTTTTTCCAGGAAATCGCCAACCTCGATGGAGGCCAGAGTAAAGTATTAACCTTCACCAATATAAGTACCGATATCCCTGGCATCTGGAGATCCTGGATAAGAGTGGACACCGAACAGCACGTAGTGGAAACAAACGAGACGGACAACCTCTGGTCTGCCATCCCAAACACGAGCTGGCTCGCTCTACCGCCCATCACGGATTTGACGATGACCCATAGTACAGTGTATAATAACTTCGAGCTCTTGTGGGCCAGCTATCCTATTTCTGTATCCCGTTTCAAAATATATGGCTCCACCGATCCCTATTTCATACCCAGTTCAGGAACCTACATCGGCCAAACGCCATACGGCTTTATACATCTCAATCCTGATTCTCTCACCACCAGGCAGTTCTACATCATCCAAGCCGAACGCGACCTGCCTACCCCTTAAATAATCCTTAATGACTGCGGGAGCCTTGTGCTCCCGCTTTTTTGTTTTGGCAGAATTGCCCCTATCCCATTTATTGTAGCAATGATGCTGCCCTGATACAGTGGAAAACATCCTCTTATCTCCACGGCATCTCTACGGTAAGCCATACAGAAAGGCCACTACAGCTCGCAGAATGGAAAGGCTGGAGGATGAAAGAGGCAGTGTCTGACAACTATTTCTTGATATGGACATTGAGGTTCAATATACTGCGCCTTAGTAAATCACGATACCACCGAGGTGGTTATGAAAACCATAATAGCTTGTCTTACAGCCCTGTTATTATACAGCATCCTTTTTGCACTTGAGGCGCTGCTTTCTTTTGCACCACTTCTCACACCCGAAAATATGCTTGGCGAAATGCTGAAGGTCGATCCTGAAGATGCCACGCCGGAAAGCTTGCCTACCAAAGCCTGGATCTGGCAGGATGAAGATTATCTTATTTACGAATTCCATCCGGAAATCTTCCTGTATATGGGATTTAGCACCCGCCAGACCAAGTATTCTGAATTTGAAGACCAAAAGCCCTTTGCTGACTTCACTAAAAACAGCGCAACAGCTTATGTGAAGGTGGCGATCACCATTTGAGTGTTGCCCTGATGATGGGGATACAAGCTACGTAACGCTGGCTGGATTGCAGACGTCCTCGTCTGCAAGAGCACGGGACGTGCTCCCTTATTTTAAAGCCCGTTAACCTTTTGTCAAGGCCTGCGGCCTTGTTGGACGTGAGACGCATCCAATCCAGTGCGCCAGTGCTACTTAGCGTCTCTAAAAGCACCGGTTACTTAAGTTTCAAAGCTTTGTGGACCCGGCTTCCCTCACTATCCTGCAACTGTATCATATACAAGCCTGTAGCGCAGTTTTGGCCTCCATTGTCTTTGCCGTCCCAAACGATCTCTCTTTCTTTTTTGGGCAGATCTGTACCACTAAAGGTGCGGAGTTTCTGGCCTTTCAGGTTATAGATATTGATCTGCAGGAATCCATGGGACTTCTTCTCAAAGCGGATTGTGGTGGATTCCCTAAAAGGATTGGGGAAAACAGACATTTCGCCGGTAAAAGCCGGAGCGGAAGGATTGTCTATCGATGTAACGTTCTGGCTCCCATCTGCCAGTACTTTGGCAATCAGGTAACTTCGACGGCTAATTTCAGCAAGGGCAATGAAGACACTTCCGGTATCGGAGATCTCCAGTTGGTCCTGAACGGACCAGTTCTTACAGCCAGGGAAGAAATTGCTCCAGACCAGATTCCCTTCCCAATCCAGCTTACTCAATCTTGCACCGTTTGGTGAAGCGCTGTTTCCCATCACATAGATGTAGTTTTCATCCGCATCTACTTGGTAATGGTAAGCGTTATCTGCGTAAGCTCCAAGTTCTGTGATGTAAGAGAAGGCGTTATTTGAGAACTTACCCAGCTTGTTTACACCTGCTTCGCGATAAGTCACGAGGATCGTTCCGGGAATTTTGGTTTTGTGGAAAGAGCCATAGTAGGTTTCGCTGGGAATGATCTCCAGATGCTCAAGTTCGCCACTACTGCTCATCACACGCAGTTCAAGATGGGTTTGCCTCGGCAAGCCAAATGCGTAGCTATCCTCATCCAGGGCTATTACCGCCAAACATAGCCCATCGGTAATTTCAGGGGAAATATCGATCGGGAAGCCCCAGATCTCATTTGCAGCGCGATCCAGCTTACACAGGTATTGCGGAACTGCCCCGCAGTAAGAGGGTACCGGGGCGATAAATAACACTACCGCATGCTCATCATCTATCCTGTCAGTCTGTACATGGTAATATTCGATGTCAGTATTTGGATTGAAGGGCTGAGAATAGCCCGAGTAGCCCGGCATATCGAAGTATTGCCAGCGGAAACCCTGGTCATCAATTACTGTACAGGCTACCCCTGTGCCGAATAGGGGAATCCCACTGCTATAATGTCCCATAAACCTCAGAGTGTTTGTTCCATCGGTATCGATCAATCCTAAACTATAAGAAGAATTTGTGAAGAATTCTCCATGAAAGATACTATTATAAATGTAATAGCATTTGCCCTCAGGATTCAATCTCAGCCCACGTGTTGCATATTCTTGGGAAATCATAAAATCCGGTATAAACGGGTATCCCGCGGGGCCGTAAATACAGAAAGGCATCTCTTGGGCACTCAAAACTGTGGCAAAGAGCATTATGATGCCGCTGAGATACAGCAGCTTGATTACTCCCGGTAAACTCTTGTTGCGTCTTTTTATAACTCCTCCAGTGAGTATTAAAAAAACCAGTTTTCAAGGACAATGGGATGAACTGCGGCCGAAATCTTAAACGGATGATGCAGTTCATCGGCTTCTCGATTCTAAACAATTCAATGAGAAACACTTGCCTCGTATCTGTCAAGCAATATTTCCGGCAGTTATGTCAATTTAGCTCACCCTGTAGGCATATAAAAAGCCGGCACCCCAGAGGGCACCGGCTTCTATCAAGACTAAAGCAGAATGCGAATTACATCTCGATCAGTTTTGCTGTTACATGCTCAATGGCATTGAGCTTATCAATCATCTGAGTGATAATGTTTTTCTCGCCTTCCACTTCCAATACGATCAGGCCATCATTGGCACAGAATTCGTTGGATACTTCATGCAGACCCAGGCGCGTTTTGATATTGCAGCCAAAGTCAGTAAGGATACTCTGAACCCTGGAGGCTTCAGAAGCCCGGTGATCGATCTTGATAAGTACTACCTTATAGATCATATTTTTCCTCCTCCGGATGAACTATGCATCCGTTCCTTTATGATTTTTGCTTTTTCGCCCAGCTATCCCTGAGGGCGCTGATGCGGTTAAATACTATCTTATCTTTGGTGGTATCTGGATCTACGGCAAAATAGCCCAGACGCAGGAATTGGAATCTCTCACCTGGGGCGACCTCTGCCAAAGAGCTTTCACCCAAAGCGTGGTCATTTATCGTGAGGCTCTCAGGATTGATGTAGTCCAGATGGCTCTTGCCCTCGGGGATGTCGCTGAGATCCGGAATGCTGAAGAGATGGTCATAGAGTCTTACCTGAATAGGCACGGCGTTTTCGGCACAAACCCAATGCAGGGTGCCTTTTACCTTGCGCCCATCTTCGCTCCAACCGCCACGGCTTTCGGGATCGTATGTGCAAAGGATCTCGGTGATCGTGCCATCCTCTGCTTTGATCAATTCCTGGCAGCGGATATAATAGGCATGCTTCAGGCGTACTTCTTTGCCCAAAGCCAGGCGGAACCAGCCTTTTACCGGCTCTTCCATAAAGTCTTCCCGTTCGATGTACAAGTGCTTAGAAAACTTGATCTTGCGATTTCCGGCGCTGCTATCCTCAGGGTTGTTTTCCGCATCCAATTCTTCCACCTGGCCCTCAGGATAATTACAGATGGTAAGCTTTAGGGGTTCCAGGACTGCCATCCGGCGTAAGGCACGGGTGTTCAGATCTTCCCGCAGGCAAAATTCGAGCAAGCCATAGTCCACCATACTGCTGGCTTTGGCCACTCCGATGCGATCTGCAAATTCCCGGATTGATTCCGGGGTAAAACCACGCCTTCTGAGGCCGGCGATGGTAGGCATGCGGGGATCGTCCCAACCCTTTACATAGCCTTCTTTTACCATTTCCAAAAGCAGCCTTTTGCTCATCACCGTGTGGCTGAGATTAAGGCGGGCAAATTCGATCTGCCGGGGATGGGATGGCACAGGAAGTTGATCCAAAAACCAGTCATACAGAGGCCGATGATCTTCAAATTCCAGAGTGCAAAGAGAGTGGGTGATCATTTCCAAGGCGTCTGAGATACAATGGGTATAATCATACATGGGATAGATCTGCCAGGTATCGCCAGTGCGGTGATGGTCTGTCTTTTTGATGCGGTAAAACACAGGATCGCGCATGTTCAGATTCGGGCTGGCCATATCGATCTTGGCACGCAGGGACTTGCTGCCATCGGGAAATTCTCCTGCCTTCATGCGGCGGAAAAGATCGAGGTTTTCAGCGATAGAACGGTCCCGATAAGGGCTGTTTTTGCCAGGTTCGGTGAGGGTTCCTCTGTACTCGCGCAGCTCATCAAAAGAGAGATCGCAGACGAAAGCCTTGCCTTCAGTAATCAAAAGCTCGGCATAGGCATAGAGTTGGTCAAAATAATCGGAAGCGTAATAAAGGTGCTCTTTCCAATCCCAGCCTAGCCAGCGCACGTCTTCCATGATGCTGTCCACATATTCCACGTCTTCTTTGACGGGATTGGTATCGTCAAAACGCAGGTGGCATTGGCCCTGATAATCCCTGGCCAAACCGAAGTTCAGACAGATGGATTTGGCATGGCCGATGTGCAGATAGCCATTGGGTTCGGGCGGGAAGCGGGTGATGATATGCTCGTGCTTGCCGCTCTTTAGGTCTTCATCTATGATAGTACGGATAAAGTTTGGTACTACCGTTTTTGTTTCATTTTCCATCGTGATTTCCTTTTCTGTATATCTCACTGCCAATCTCTGGCATAGCGCGATTCCAGTCAAGCAAATAATGAGAGCTCAATCAAAAAAAGCCACCGGGCTTGTCCAGGCGGCTCTGTCTGAATGATATCAAAGTTTATCGAACCATACGGGTGCCGGTTTTGCCTGCAAAGGCTTCCACGATGCGGGGAAGGGAAGTGATGAGCACTTCGCTGCCGCCTCGGGAGAGAAAATCGATCGCCGCCCGGATCTTGGGGCCCATGCTGCCTGCGGGGAATTGCCCCTCATCATAATATCGCTGAGCTTCGGCTACGGTCATGGTGTCCAATTCCTGAGCATTGGGCTTGCTATAATTCAGGGCGACCTTATCCACTCCGGTAAGAATCACAAAGAGGTCGGCCTGGATATTCAGCGCCAAAAGCGCACTGGCAAAATCCTTGTCGATCACGGCATCGATGCCTTCCAGTAAGCCGTTTTCTGTGCGACAGACCGGAATGCCACCACCGCCTGCTGCGATCACGATCTGCCCTTGATGTACCAAAGTTTTGATGGTGCCAGCCGGGATAATCTCTATGGGCAGGGGTGAAGGAACCACTCTGCGCCAGCCTTTGCCGGAATCTTCTTTCAGGCTCCAGCCCAGGCTCTCTTTCAGCGCTTTGGCCTCGTCAAGGCTGTAATAGCTGCTGCCTACATACTTTGTGGGGTTCTTCAGGCTGGGGTCGTCCCTATCCACCACCACCTGAGAGACAATGGTAATCACCTGTTTATCAAGGCCCTGCCCGTGCAGTTTATTTTGCAGACTTTGCTCGATCATATAGCCCATAGTGCCTTCGGTGGCTGCATTCAGCACTCCCAAGGGCAGAGCTGGCAGGCCTGCTTTTGCGCCTGCTTCCTGTTGCAGGAGCAGATTGCCCACCTGAGGACCATTGCCGTGGGTGATGCTGAGCTGATAACCTTGTCTGATGAGCTCCACGATGCCATCCAGAGCATCCCGGGTATTGGCAAACTGCTCTGAGATCGTACCCTTCTGACCTGCCTTGATGATGGCATTGCCACCCAAGGCCAAAACTGCTGTCTTTTTCATATTCGTCCTCATTAAAAAGATATTATGCCGTAACGCTGGCTTTAGCTGTCCGTAGCACTGTCTTCAGACGGTGCGTGTGCAAGCTTCAGTAACTACCACCAGTCAAGTGTTTATCTTCTGTGTTTTGTATCCCCAAACCAGCTAAAGCTGGCGGTACGGCCGGCTAAAGCCAGCGTTGCGGAACACAAAAAACCGGGACTGAGCTAATTGGCTCACTCCCGGTCATTTATTACAATTTGGCTACTGCCTATTATTTCTTTTTAGGTGCAGCTTTCTTTGTAGCTTTTGGAGCAGCCTTTTTGGGGTCTGCTTTTTTAGGAGCTGCTTTCTTGCCGATGGCAAAATCTGCTAACACGTCTTTGATGGTGGGTGTGCCAATTTCCTGCAGTTCGTATGAAACCTGGCAGGCGGGCTTTTTGATCTTCACGATACGGCGAAGATCGATTGGGGTGGCGATAACCACGGAATCACATTCGACGGCATTGATAGTCGTCTCCAGGTCCTTGATCTGCTGGGCACTGTAACCCATGGCAGGGAGCAGGTCACCGATATTAGGATACTTTTCAAAAGTTTCCTGAATTTCGCCAACTGCCCAGGGACGGGGATCCACGAAATCTGCACAGCCGTATTTGACAGCGGCAACTGTGCCGGCGCCAAAGGCCATGTTTCCGTGAGTGAGGGTGGGACCGTCTTCCACTACAAGCACGCTTTTGCCCATAATCATCTCAGGATGATCCACAAAGAGCGGAGAAGCAGCATCGATGATCTTAGCTGTAGGATTGATGGCGCGGACGTTTTCGCGGACTTCATTGATGTCATCCAGATCGGCGCTATCGATTTTATTGATCACCACGACGTCTGCCATTAAGACATTGGTTTCGCCAGGATAGTAAGTGATTTCATCACCAGGGCGGTGAGGATCTACCACTACGATGCGGACCATTTCGTCTGAACAGTAGAAAGGAATGTCGTTGTTTCCGCCATCCCATACGATGACGTCGGCTTCTTTTTCGGCTTCGCGCACGATGGCTTCATAATCCACACCAGAGTAGATAATGCTGCCCATCTGAATGTGCGGCTCATATTCTTCCATCTCTTCGATGGTGCATTTGTGTTTTTTGAGGTCAGCAATCTCGGCAAAGCGCTGAACTTTCTGCTTCACAAGGTCGCCATAAGGCATGGGATGACGGATTGAAACTACTTTCAGTCCACGTTCCTTGAGGGCATTCACCACTGTACGAGTGGTCTGGGATTTTCCACAACCGGTGCGGGTAGCACATACGGTAACCAGAGGTTTTGTGGTTTTGATGGTGGTACTGTCTGCGCCCATCAGCATAAAATCTGCACCTATGGCATTCACCAGGGCGATTTTGTGTCCCAGATCTTCGTAATGAAGATCGCTGTAAGCCAGAACCACGAGGTCCACATTGTGTTTTTCTATGAGGGACTTCAGTTCGCTTTCAGGTTTGATTTCGATTCCTTTGGGATAGAGCTTTCCTGCCAATTCAGCTGGATACTTTTTGTCATCGATACCGGGGATTTGAGTGGCGGTAAAGGCTACGACATTATAATCTTTGTTGTCTCTGAAAAAGACGTTGAAGTTATGAAAGTCACGGCCTGCGGCGCCCATAATAATTACATTACGCTTCATTTGTATCTCCTTTATTTGATTAATTTTATCATTTAAGCTTCAAAATTTATAATTAGCTTTAAACGTCAAGGAGAATCTTGGCGAAGAAATAAGGAAGAGCTTCTGAAACAAGGCCAATGCGAACGAAGAGGAGTTCTGATATTACTGGCTTTTTTTGATAGACGATGTTGCCAAAGGCTGGGAGGCATCTCCACAGGACGACTTTTTAGATAGGTCTGACCCTCAGGGTTTTGACGGGCTAAAGCATTTTCATGATACTATATCACAGTCGTTCCTCTCAGGAATGAGTTCCTACGCTGAGAATTGTACATTGCAGAGGCATGTCATTAAGGTAAGATAAACGATATAATTACTCGTTTCGCGCCCATAAAAGAACAAAGCGCTGATATGCAGTAGCATACACCTTATATATCTGTTATTTAGACAATTAATTGCATACAGGGAATCATTTCGCTTGACAAATGCCACGCATAATTTATTATGGATTATTGGGAAAATATCTAATGGAGTGAAAATGGAAAATATAAACATCTATAATAAAACATCATTGATTCGCTTGTTGCTGGCAGGTCTTTTTATCCTGCTGGTAGCTTCGCTTTCTGCGCAGGTAGCAGGAGATTATAAAACCAAAAGGGGTTACGGTTTATGCACCGATCCAGCGGATTGGTCCTACTATAATGGTACAGCGTGGATAAATGCCACTCAAACACCACCCTCACCCTTTCCAGAGGGGAACACAATATATTTGGACCATCTCATCTACTGTAACCAAAATATGGTGTTAGCAGGAAAGATTGTGATGAGCGGTGCTGGAGCCCTTAATGTGAGAAAAGATGCTCATTTACAAATCGCGAGCACTGGCGTTGTGCAGAACAAGTATATCCAGATTGGTCTAGGTGCCACCCTCACCAATAACGGTCAAATATACTCAGCTTTCCCTGGAGCTACTATCGAGCTCGTCGCCGGGAATGCAGCTCAAAATCTACAAGCCATCCTCATTAATAATGGTGGCATCGAGCTGACTGATGATGGCAACGCCTCTACCTACAATTTTATAATGGGCGGTGAATCTATATTGAGATTGGAGCCTGCTGGCTATATCTATGGCACCGGAACGATAAAGACCGCCCAATGGGATGCAGACCTTATTGAGATCGCAGGGCCTGTTGGTTTTCACCCCGTTAATGGCGCCATACGCCTTACCGGGACCCATAGTATAGGTCATGTTGATTACGTGTTCAACGGGGGCGGGCCTCAACATGCTGGCACAAGCTTTCCGAAACAAACCTTTAGCGTGACAATCGACAATAATTCACAATTAACCCTGGATGCAAATCTAAGTGTACGTGCTCAAGGCGGTTGGGTAACAGTAAAGACTGGTTCTTCTTTGGATATGGGGCTCTTTGTAATGGACTCCGGAGCTCATTATCAGAGTTCTATTTTTACCCTGGAACCTGGTGCCACCTTGATCACCAAGCACGCGGAAGGTTTTTACTCACAACCATCCTCCCCTGGCAGCGTACGGACGATGAAGGGATGCATCCTGTTGAACAACACCAGCTATTCCAGCGGGGCTAATTACTGGTACAACGGTGATGGGAATCAAAACAGTGGAGTTTTCACCACCGAACCGGATCCGAACACCGTGAACGCCCTCACGGTAGGCAAAGACACAAACCTGACCTGGGAAAATGGTGGTGATCTACCGAATGTGAACGGAACCTACACCAAGCTAGGCGACGAAACTGTGCCTGTCACCCTTTCCTCTTTCACCGCCATGGTCGTAGGGCTCAATAATGTGCGTATATCCTGGGTCACGGCTTCAGAAACAAATTGCCTGGGCTACAAGATCTGGCGTGCCGAGAGCCCAGAGCTCTCCAATGCCACCTGCATCAGCTCCATGATTCAAGCTGCAAACAGCTCACAGGGCGCATATTATGTGTTTACGGATACCGGACTCTATCAGGAAGGAACGTATTATTACTGGCTGGAAGACATCTCCATAAGTTATGAGAGCCAATTTCATGGCCATATCCATTTGACTCTGGAATTTCAGGGTGATACTCAAACCCCGGAAATAGTGGAAAGAACTGGTTTCAGATCCAATTATCCCAATCCTTTTAATCCCTCCACTACCTTGCGTTATGGACTCAGTCAAGATTCTGATGTTACGATCAACTTTTACAATCTTAGAGGTCAGGTGATTGATACCAAGCACTTTTCAAATCAGACCAAGGGCGTGCACAGCATGGTGTGGAATACCCGCAGCTTGGGCATCCCCAGCGGGGTATATTTTGCCCGGCTGACCAGCAAGGGCGACAGTGATTTATTAAAAATCACCCTCTCGGAGTAATTAACCACTTACCGTAGATCCAGACGCGTTCTGCGTTGAATGGATCTGGCCCAGAGCATACGTGGCAGAGCAGATTAACCTGCTCTGCCACAGTTTTATGTAGCTGTATGCGCTCCCTGGTCAGTTCCTCTTCCAAGCCCTGCGTAGCCGTGCTGTTGGATTCGATGCGCTCGCGTCGAGCAAGGCCTCAAGCCTTGACGAGAGGAGAGGCGGCTTGAAAGGGGGAGCACGTTCTGTGCGTGTTCTTGTAAACGAGGAGGCCTACAAGCCGGCCAGTTTCTCGTTTCTTCTTAGGACTGTACGGAGTTTATATAACAAGCGCACCGATCTTTGCTCCGTTAAAGACAAGTCTGTCCCAAGGGGAGGAAAGAGCCGGAAACCGGCGATGCCTCGTCCTAAATAACAGCTTGTGAGCTCAGGGCAAAAAATATCCCCGAAGCCAGGCTCCGGGGATATTGTCTTTATTATCTGAATTATTTCATCAGGATCATTTTGTGGGATTTGTTATAATCCCTGGTCTGCAGGCGGTAGAAGTACAAGCCTGAGGAGACCGGGCGCCCCCCTGTATCGCGTCCATCCCAGACCAAATGATGCTGTCCGGCATTGTACGCGGAATCTGTGAGTTGGCGCACCAGCTGACCTTTGGCATTGTAGATCTTGAGGCTGGCAGGGCCAGATTCGGCCAGAGTAAATGAGATGGTGGTGGTGGGATTGAAGGGATTGGGATAGTTCTTGCCCAGAGCAGTCTGAAGCGCAGGGATCTGGGCGTCTTCATTACTGATCGGGAAGGGCAAGGATATATCCAGTATCTCCGAAGGAGCGCCTTCATCGCCCATATAAACTGCAACGATGTAATATCCGTAATAACCGTCCAATTCTCTATGTTCAGAATACGAAGTGTCTGTGGTTTCCAGAACCATTACAAAGGGTCCGCTATCGAACTTGCGATATACCCTGTAGGCAGAAATGGGGAAGATCGGTTCAGCAGGCGGTGTCCAGATTATTTGCAGATTACCGGTTTCATCGTCTTCAAAGAAGGTGATGCCTTCCACAGGAGGCAGATTGATGAGGGTAAAATCTGCTGTAGCCACAGGCGTATTCACGTTGATATGAATGTTGTTCATAGTGGAATTTTGGTGATTGGGCAAGCCGGCGGTAACAGAATGGGTGCCATTGGGCAGATACAGCTTGTAGTTCCCTGCGCTATTGGGATTGGTGGCAAAGCGCTGGGAAGACATCACGGTAGCCAAACTGGGATCAACTATGGAGGTCAGATACACCGTACCCTGGACAAAACCTGTCTTGAGGTTCACGTCACTTAGCTTGAAATCATCGATAAACCACCCGGGACCGTTAACAGAACCGTTTGAACCCAGGCGGAAGCGGAACTTCACATCCTGATTGGCATATTGAGTAAGATCAAAGATCGCATTCACCCAACCCTCGCTATTTCCAGTCCAGCCACTTTCGGAATTCAGGCCGGCTATGGCAGTGCCATTGTATCCGGTGGTGGGGGAGATCACAGTCCAGCTATTGCCATTATTGGTGGAGATGGATACGTTCACTCCGTCATAACCCTGTTCTACAGCATAGCTATGCATAAAGTTCAATTGGCTGTTTGCTCCCAAAACGTAGCGTGGGGTGTAAAGATGATACTGCACATTGCTAGGGTATTGTCCGCTGAGGTTGGTAGCCCAGACCTTGGTGCCGCTATAGGCATCTACGCTTGCAGGCTCTCCCCAGACCCAGCCGGTTTCAGAGACAAAGTCGCCGTTATTCAGCTCAAAATCCTGTTCCACATTGGGCAGATTGTAAGGAATATTCAGATTCACATCAATAGCCTCTCCACTGAGAGGGGTAGCGGTGAAATGCAGGGGCAGATAGCCAGCTTCCTCTACAACATCTGCAAAATCAAGATCAAAGACAATCTGCATGATCTGATTTCCAGAGATCAGAGGAATGGTCTTTTCAGGATTTGCAATGCTGAGATTGGGTACAGTGCTATCCAGGGTGACGTTTACTGCGCGGGCATCCACTGCGCTGGCATTACGCAGGTTAATGATCAGCTTTACCGCTTCATTGGGGTCGATCACACCGTTAAAATCGCCTTCGTAATCTGAGATTAAAAAGGAATTATAGCGCAATTGAGAGGAATCTACCTGGATGCTAAATTGACGATTCCAGATAGTTTCATCAGATTGTATATGCAAGGCAAATTGGATCACGTGACCCGCCGGGCAATCCTCGCTAACCGTGAATGTGAAGGGTTCGCGGTTTACACCGCTTGCTCCTGCTTCCAGAGGGTAATACAAGGATACGGCATTTTCAATATTCACATATTCGTCGGCTGTGCTGAGGGTGGCTGTGATGTCATCGGCCACAAGGTTACCGGAATTTTCCAGCAGCACTCCCAGACTCACGCTTTCTCCGGGCTCCACCACGTTGTTAGGATCATCCAAATAGGTATTGGCGATCAGCAGATTGGCCGCTTCGTGATAGACGGGCACATTGGTGATGTAAAGCGCTTTGCCATTTGACAGCGGGGACGCGGCAGTAGGATAGATGTTATTGAAGGTATATTCCAGGCCGCGGGCACCGGTGTGGTCTTCGATACCGATGGAACAATAGTTTCCATGTTTGTTGCCAGATTGGGAATCGACGTTGTTAAAGGTATGATACTGGAATTTGATCGGACCATCACCAAGGCTGGTATTATAGGTGGCCTGATCATAAAGAATCACCTGGAAAGTCTCCAGCGAGCTGCCATTATAACCATTTTTCATGTTATACCATTCGATAATAAAAGAATGGTTGCTCCGATCAAACATGGTATAGATGCCGCTGCCTGGATGGGTGGCGAGATCGTCCCAGAAGGGAGCGATCATGGGGCTGGGGCCCATAGCGCCGGGCAGGCGGAAGTTTCTGAATTCAGCGTTTTCGGTGACGCCCATGGCGATAAAGCCATTGGAGCAAACCGTGATCTGATCGTACATCCGGCCATAAAACTGGAAGGGGAAAGGCAGATTGACCACGGCAAGGGACTGAGCACCTACCTGGTCGCCTTCATCGCCGCTGGTGTAAGAATCTGAAATTGGTAACGCCGTACCCAGACCATTTGCCGGTGTAGCGATCTCAACCCAGAAATATTCAGCCACTTCAGGATAAGATACATCATTCCAATCATAGATCACATAGCCATAGCTATCAGGGCCCAAAGGATCACTCACTGTAACATGCCCCACGGTGAGGGTGAAATGAACGATCTGTTCAAAGCCAGCATCATTGTACAGCCTTACATGCAGGGGCATTACCATGCCAGGTAAGGTCTCCGGACGTTGCCAGACCATGAAGGGTTCGACCTCGGAGCTGCTCACAAGCTCACCCAGAGGCAGGGTCCCGATAAAGGAGGTATTGCTGACCACAGAGAGTAGATCATTTTCGGTATAAAGACGGGCATAAACATTGCTGATCTCGGCTTGTCCTGTGTTTTTAAAAGCTATCTTGAGGTTTGAGGTTTCATCTGGATCCAGGATGCCGTCTCCATAATCCATGATGGTGAGTCCTTCGAAAATGATCTTAGCGGCTTCCACAGGGATAAATTCGGATACTTCATAGCTCAGGCTATCTGCGTCTGTAAGGCTTAAATGCAGTCTGAGCATGGTTTGATGCGGTGTGGCAGGGTTCACTTCGATTACGATCGGGGTGAAATTGTTACCCGTAGCTCCGCCCATGATTCCTGGGTATTCGATCTCGCCTGCGAGGATGTTGATCCAGGGGCTATCTGAGCTCACAGTGCCGGAAATGCCAAAGATCATCTCTAAACCAGTATTTTTAAGACCAAAAAAGAGCTCCACAGTTTCTCCAGCAGTGATGATCCCGTTTCCATTACCTTCTGAGGCACCCTGATTGTCGTCATCGACTATGATCGCAGCAGGAACCAAAGTGGGAGTATCCACAATGTTTATGGTGCTCTGCAGAGGTTTGAAATTATGACTGCTCACTGTGATTGTAGCGAGGCCAGCGCTCATGCCTTCCGGCAAAATGAGGATCACATTGCCTTCTACATCGGTATAGCCGCGGCTGAGGATAGTTTGATCCAGAGACAGCACTACCGAAGCGCCATCCACGGCAAGGCCATTGCCATCTGTGACCGCTACATCCAGCAGCGTAAGTCCCAAAGGAATGTCTTCAGCGGTGGCTATTTGGAAGCTGTTCGGAATACCGGTGTAAACCTCCATGGTGGGGTCTCCCATCAAGTTGCACCAGTGCGTAAACTTTTTCACGTTATCAGGAGACGAGACGCCAAAGATATCGTTCATATAGAGTTTGCCGCGCAAAATCGCTTCACCCATGGTGCGCATCTCGTGCACAAAGATTCCTTCAAAGATGCCACCGTGCAGGACGTTGTTAAATGTGGTGTGCGTGGAGGATGTGCTCATCCCGATGCCGGTTACAGCGCCTTTGGGAGCTGCCAGCGTGCCGTAGCGGATAAAAGTCTCCATTTCTGAAGGACCTGTAGTACTGGCGAAATTATTCGTACCGCAGGTAATGTTTACGGCATGCAAGAGCTTGTAGCTATTATTTATAGCAGACTCAGCAGGCGGTACGTAATCGATATAGCCACGGAAGCTGTAAAAGCCCACACCTTGATTGATGGCGGTATTAATAGCGGACACAGCGCCTGGAAAACTGCTGGGGTAATTCTCGGTGAATGTATAATCCGGATTTATCTCCAAGGCCATCTCTTTGATGTATTTGCTGATGTACTTGGGGGAAATACCAGAATAATTGCTAGCTCCTACCAGGAGCATCCGGTTCAGCCAATCCGCAGTGGAGATATTGATATCCCTTTCATAGGTATAAATCTTATTAAACAGCACCAGCAGTTGACTGATGTTTTCTACGGATATGCGACCCAGGAAGACATCGCCTAGCATATCTCCGGTATTCATGTGGGTATATTGATAATCTGTAGCTCCGCCGACATAATCATAAGCTGGAACAACGAAGCTGCCAGTGGTATCACCAATTAAGATAATATAGTCAGGACGCGTGTCAAGATTGTTGTAGCGCCCGCGGATAAAAGTCTGGATGCTGGAGGTGGAAGAGCCGGCCTGATTGGAGGCTGTGCTAAATACGTCCACATCTGCGCCTTTCTGACGCTTCCACAGCACAAAATTATTCAAGGCGGTGTGGAAATTGCTATCCGTGGTATTGCCATGAATGACCAGGAAGC
This sequence comes from Candidatus Cloacimonadota bacterium, assembly GCA_020532515.1. Taxonomy (GTDB): domain Bacteria; phylum Cloacimonadota; class Cloacimonadia; order Cloacimonadales; family Cloacimonadaceae; genus UBA5456. The sequence goes on from JAJBAY010000020.1 coordinate 20,252, forward strand.
GGGGAGGGGTATTGGCAATCATAATATCACGATAGTCAGAATAGTTCTGAATCACGGCATTATAGATTTTGTCAAAGCTGGGGGAGATGTATTGCACCGGCCCGGGCAGTTCATTGACGCCTGGTTCATTGCTGAAATTTACGCGTAACTGGATATGGTCATATACTGTGAGTTCTTCGGTAACCGCGTTATAACTGAAGGGATTGATCTGGATGGTAATAATCCTGAAGTCCCTTAAGATCATGGGCTCGCTGTATTCTATGGCAGAGGCGGGATAGACATTGCCACTGCTGTAATAATCTGTATTTTGCAAAAAAGCTTTGGGACTGTCAAGTTCGTTGCCACGTTGCAGAGGATAGGCTTTGTATTGACTCAGAACGCTATGCTGCGAGTTTTGTACTTCAATGGACACTGAGCCCTGATGTGGTATGGCGATGGTGGTGGTTATAACGGGCAATTCCGGCATTCCATCCTGCATCAAGGTGCCGGCATCAGGCAGCTCAATCCTATGGAAGTTTTGTCCGTTTGATAATTCTTGCTTGACTTCATAGGAAGGCAGAGTAAAAGAAATATCCATTCCACTGGGGTCCTGTCCTTGAAATTCAAAAGCAGACTTATAAGAAGTGAGGGTGCCTGAACCTCCCTCGGCGAAAGCAAGCCCACACAGCAGGCTCACGAGCATCAGCATGGCAAATTTCTTCATTGTTTATCCTCGACTGGGTTTTGATTTACTTATACTTATTGCAAGTATCGTTCCGAATCTTATCAAAGATTGTAATAGAGCATCATTTCATGGGGGTGAGGCCGGGAATCTATGGCCTCATATTCCGCCATTTTCAGTTTGATATGGCTGTGAATAAGGTCTTCATTGAAGACTCCGCCAGCCAGGAGGAATTCGTGATCGTCCTGTAAGGCCTGCAGGGCTTCTTTGAGGTTGCCTGGGATGGAAAGCAGGGTGTCTTGTTTTTCTTTGCTCCAGGCAAAGATATTGTCGTCAAAAGGTCCAAATTTGTGATCGGCAGGATCAATCTTGTTTTTGATGCCGTCCAGACCTGCCATCAGGATCGCGCTCATGGCCAGGTATGGATTGCAGGAACCATCACCGGTCCGGAATTCAAAGCGTTTGCTATCCTCGGTATTGGCATATTTGGGGATGCGGATGGCAGCAGAGCGATTGGCCAGACCATAAATGAGCTTCACAGGGGCTTCAAAGCCGGGCAGCAGGCGCTTGAAACTATTTGTAGAGGGATTGGTAAATCCTACCAAAGCGCGGCCGTGGAAGAGGATGCCACCGATGAACCAGATCGCTTCATCCGAGAGATCGGCATAGCCACCCTTTTTGTAGAAGATGTTTTTGCCCTTTTTGTGCAGCATCATGTGAAAGTGCATGCCATTGCCGGCCTGATTGTACACAGGTTTCGGCATGAAAGTGGCGGTGAGGCCGTACTCCAGGGCAGTACGCCTGATGATGTCTTTCATCACCATGGTATCATCACAGATTTTGGGGAATTCCAGAAGCTCGGTTTCGATCTCCTGTTGCGAAGAAAGCCCTACTTCGTGATGGTGATAGCGGATTTTGATGCCCAGATCTTCCATGTGACCCACCATCTCCTGGCGAATCTCATAAAAGCGGTCAAAAGGAGTATCGGCATGATAGCCTTTTACATGATCGCGGCTCAGTCCATCCAGATCGTCGTAATCATCTGGCAGACATTCCTTACACTCGCTGGAGGTGATGGTATAGCCGCTGGAAAAGCTGTCCGAATAGAACTGCACGGTATCAAAGAGGTGATACTCCAGCTCCGGAATCCAGGAGGAGCTATCCGCTATGCCTGTATTCTGCATATACTTGTGCGCTCTCAGTGCCACGCTGCGGGGGTCTTTTTGAATCCCGATTCTGGTCTCGGCATCGCAGATCGAGCAGATCAATCTGAGGGTAGGGACTTCGTAAAATGAATCTAAATGAGCCGTCTCGAGATCCGGCATCAGCACCATGTCTCCGCTTTCCACGCTGCGCATTCCGGGAATGGAAGAGCCATCAAAAGCGACTCCGCGCTCCAGGACATCTTCCAGCCTGCGGGCCGGGAAGGTGATGTGATACCATTGGCCGCCGAGTCCGACGTATTTTAGATCGATGGCCTCAATATTCTGCTCTTCTATGAGCTGTTTGAGGGTTCGTATGTCCATTTTGTTCTCCATGTTTTTCATTTATCTGTGGGTTATTGTAGGAGAAAAGCAGCAAGGCAGCCATAGGCTAAAAGGGGACACCCAACAGCTTCATTACCAGGGCAATGGGAGGCATTACAAATCTGCCGATCAGATTGATCCCCAGTAAATTGGTGATGATGATGATGGCAAAGAGATAGATCATCCCTTTGCGTTCTTGCGCGGTCCATTTGAGATAAGCAGAATCGCTCAGGAACATACCCAAGATCTTGGAGCCATCCAAAGGCGGCACCGGAATCAGATTGAAAAAGGCCAAAAGCAGATTCATAAAGATCACATACATCAGGATATACTGTACTATCGGAAACATGCTAAACAGATGGTAAAATACACTCAGCAGGACAGCGATCAGAATATTGGAGGCAGGCCCGGCCAGGGCTGTGAGTCCGGAATCTCGCTTGTAATTCTTAAAATTGTAAGGGTTGAAAGGTACGGGCTTGGCATAGCCAAAGATGAAGCCAGCGCTGAACCATAAGATCAGCGGCAGGATAATCGTGCCAAAGGGATCAATGTGTTTTCTGGGGTTAAAACTCAGGCGTCCGGCTCTTTTGGCGGAATCATCACCCAGGGCATAGGCCGCAAAGGCGTGGCTCACCTCGTGGATGATGATGCTGTAAAAGACCAGGCCTACTATGCAGACAGTGCTGAGCGTCTTGACAAGTTGATGGCTAATATTCATATCTTTTTTATCTTGATAAATTTGCGTTTGCCAGCGCGGAGCACGGAGCCCTCGGCTACGGTGATGCTGGTGTCAAAGCTTGTGATTTTCTCTCCATCAAGGCTCACACCCCCACCCTGGATGAGGCGCTTGGCTTCACCATTTGTGGAGCACAATCCGCTCTGCACCAGGAGCTGTACGATGCCGATCTGGTTTTCACTTAGTTCATATTCCGGCATCTCGTCCGGGATTTCTTTTTTGGAAAAGAGGCTTTCAAATCCAGCTTGCGCTTTGGCCGCCTCATCCTCTCCATGATAGAGCTTCACTATCTCACTGGCCAGAGCTTTTTTCAGGATCATGGGGTTGATGCCACTCTCCAGCTTGGCTTTCACCTCTGCCAATTCCTCTTCACAACAGGTGGTAGCATAGCTATAGTAATTCATAATCAGGCCATCCGGGATGCTCATCACTTTGCCAAATTTATCGGCAGGGGTATCGAAAACGGCGATGTAGTTATTCAGGCTCTTGCCCATTTTGTTTACACCATCTGTACCCAAAAGGATGGGAGAGAGCACTGCAACCTGCTGGGGCAGATCATAGTAGCGCTGCATATCCCGGCCGCAGAGGATGTTGAATTTCTGTTCAGTAGCACCCAGCTCGACGTCGCTCTCTACAGCCACAGAGTCGTAAGCCTGGAGCAGCGGATACATCAGCTCGTGCATCCCCAAGGAAAGCCCTTGTTCATAACGGCTGCGGAAGGTATCGTGCGCCATAAATTGCGCCAGGGTGAATTTCCCCATCAGCCTCAGCACATCCGCCAAAGTCATTTTGCCAAACCATTCGGTCTGATAGCGTACTTCCGTTTGCTCCGGCAAAAGGATGCTAAAAAGCTGTTCCATATACTTTTCGCTATTGCTGATGATCTGTTCATGGCTGAGCGGGGGGCGAGATTCATCGCGGCCGGTGGGGTCTCCGATTTGGGCGGTAAAATCCCCGATAATGATCACGCCGGTATGTCCGAGGTCCTGAAATTCACGCATCTTGCGGATGGGCACCAGGTGTCCGATATGGATATCAAAACCAGTGGGATCGATGCCATACTTGATCCTCAGGGGCTTACCCGTCTTGGCGCTACTGGCCAGTTTGGCTTTTAGCTCGTCCAGCGGAATGATCTCTTCCACGTTCTTACTGATGATCTTTAGTTCCTGTTCAAAGGTCATTGATTTTGTCCTATATATATTTTCATGAATGCATGCAAGGAGAGAGCGATATTTTGTCAAGAAAAAGCGGGAAACTGGCTTTCACTCAGTCTTTTCAGAGCCTAATTTTGCTTTTTCATTCAGTCTTCCCATCCTGTGACCTCAAGTGCTCTTCCTGTATAGGCTATGGTGGAGATACCGTGGAGATAAGAGGATTTATTCCTACTATCTCCACGGTATCTCCACGGCGGCAAATGGGCAAGATCCCAGCGATGATCCCAAGATCTGGTAATATCCTGCAATCCGGATCAGCATTCTCATAAAAACTGGTCTTGCCCATATATAAAATGTGATTAAACTATTCTCAAATGAGCGTTTAGTAGAATTGCAATAGCCGTGATACTCTATATTAGTTTAGAATTACAAGGAGATAAAAATGGCAAAATATGATGTATTTGTAATAGGAACCGGCGTGGCAGGGACTAAGATTGCCGATGCTTGTAGCACAGCCGGCAAAAAAGTCGGCATTTGTGATTATAGAGAGTATGGGGGAACCTGTGGTCTCAGAGGATGCGTTCCCAAGAAGGTATTAACCAGCGTTGCGGAGGCTCAGATCAGGCTTCAGGGCTATAAAGAAAAAGGGATTATCACAGGCGAGACTTTAGTAAACTGGGAAAATCTCATCAAGTTTAAAGAGACCTTTACGCAGGATCTTCCCCGGGACAAAGAAAGAGATCTTGCTGAGCATGATATCGACATGTATCATGGCAAGGCCAAATTTATTGATCCTCATAAACTGAAAATTGGAGATCAGATCATCGAGACCGATATTGTAGTCTTAGCCACAGGAGCTGAGCCCCGGATCATGAATATACCCGGTGAAGAGTACGTGATTACCAGTGCTGAATTCATGAATTTACCTGCTCTTCCTGATAGTATCCTGTTCATTGGTGGAGGTTATATCTCCTTCGAATTGGGCCAGGTAGCCAATGTGGTAGGTGCTAAGGTAACGATTCTGGAGCGCTCCAGCCGCCCGCTGGGCACATTTGAACCGGAACTCGCGAAGCTGCTGGCGCAGAACTTTGCAGATAGTGGCATTGTAATCGAAACTGAGACCAGCGTTGTGAGCATTAAAAAGCAGGGCAATAAATTCCTGGTGGAAGCGGAATCCGGCAAGGTCTTCATCACAGACATGGTGGTGCATGGAGCGGGAAGAGTTCCTCGTTTCCAAGAGCTGGAACTGGATAAGGCGGGAGTGAAAACAGACTCTCACGGCATCATCCTGAACCCCCACCTGCAAAGCATTAGCAATAGCCAGGTCTATGTGGCCGGTGATGCTGTGAGCGATCCTCACAGCCTCCCCCTCACTCCCATTGCCAGCCTGGAAGCAAAAATTGTGATTCATAATATCCTGAATCATGCTAAGAAAAGCCCCAATTATGCTGGAACTGCCAGCGCACTCTTCACCTTCCCCCCGCTGGCAAGAGTAGGGATGCTGGAAGCGGATGCAAAAAGGCATCATATCGATTATCGCGTAAGCTTTGGCGACACCTCTGATCTGGATTCTACCAAGAGACTGGCACTTAAGGTATCTGCCTACAAGATCATCATCAAGAAAGACGATTCCACAATAATTGGAGCACATCTTTTGGGACACCATGTGGATGAGGTAATCAACCTTTTTGCCTTGGCGATCAGGAATGGCTTGACGGTGGACGATTTAAAAGAGACTATCTGGAGCTATCCATCGGTGAGTGATGTATTGGATGATATGCTGGGTTAGGGCTCATTGATCATAGCCACAGGCTCTCGCTGCAAGGGCAAAACAAGAGAATCCTGCTATTTAGTCAAAACTAAGCGGCAGGGTCTTTGTGGTTTCCCATCAATGCTTGTGCGCAGGAAATAGATGCCAGAGGCAAGCTGCCTACCGGCATCATCAGTGCCTTCCCACACGGCAAGCTGCTCACCCTTGCTTTGCCTGTCACTAATTATAGTTTTAAGCAATTGACCTCTGAGATTATAGACTTGCAGATTAACCTGTGAGGCTTTTTGTAGATTGTAGCGGATGTTTACCTCCCTGGCAAAGGGATTTGGGTATGTGCTCAGCACAAAGCCGGAGGGGGGAAGGATATCCAAGAGGTCTGCAACGGATACGTATGACATTGCGTCATATTCATAGCAGCCCATGTCTATCCTGCCATCCCAGACCCGGTAGTTGCCAGCCAGATCGTAAGGCAACAGCCCCAAACCGGTGGTGTCCGGCGTAGCACTATTGATGCAAGGTGAACCTTCGGCAAGCTGGGCATAGTGCGGACTCTCGTGATGCAAGCTGCGGAACATAGGAGGGGTGCTGATGTTTGTATCAGCATAGTAGATATTACTTGTCGAAGCATTGCTCACTATACTCCCGATTCCACCCCTCAGATTGTTGTAATCCATATAAATATTGGAAACAGGAACCAGGGGAGGGGAGTCTCGTACCATAAGCTCATAATTGCAAGCGGGGTTGTAGAATATATTGTTCTGCAATTGAATATTGCCAATCAAGCCAATTGCTGAAAATGTGCCTTCATTGTTAATGAAGGTGCAGTTGCTTATTTTAAAAGAGTCCATACTCCTATTGTTGAATGATATCGGGTAGTATGCATCTGAATGATGATTACTGAACAGGCAATTTGAGATATTTACGTTTACAGGTTCATCGTCAATGCGATTATTTGAAATATGAAAGGCTGGCTGATCCGGTGCAGTATAAAAATCCCGAAATATGCAATTCTGAACACTGAGAGATTCATATAAATTCAAATCGAACATAGTCATTGGTTCTCCTTCGGGATGATCAAAAATAGAAACAATATTACTGAATACACAGTCTATGATAGAGCCGCTGATCCATTCAGAGCTATGTAAAGCACCTATTTCTACAGCAGTGATATCGGTTACTTTCACATTATGCAGTAAAAGATTGGTAGGTTTCTGAAGCTTGATGCTACCATATCGATAGACTAATGCATCATGAATTGACATGTTCGAGATCGTGAAATCCTGAGATGTACTATTAACATGGATAGGGATTATAGCATCGGTTATTATAGAAGATATCCCAATGCCTGAAACACAAGCTTTAACCAATTTAATCCCTGAGACCACATTGTTAGCGATACCGTCTATACTGTCAGTGACAATAAAGAAGGTTGAGTCTGCCCCTGCTCCCACAATATTAACAAATGACCTCAAGGGGATTGGGGGATATAGCTGATCTTCACTGGAGTATGTCCCCGGCAAGATGTGCACTGTTTTTACATCTGTGCTGTCTTCTGCTATCTTGTGAACCGCTTTGGCGATGGTCTTCATCGCCGCTGTTGGAAAATAACCACTATTTGTGTCATCACCATCCGGGCTTACATACAAATCCCGGTTTGCTTCTCTTCTATAGGGCTGGAGATAATGAACCGTGTCCGTATAGCCTTGGGTCTGGGTAAAATTAGCATGGCGGCCGATATAGAAATCTCCGGGGTTGGCGACTGAGACCAGATCCAAGTAGAAATTCAGATTTGCCATAACATCTATTACATATATATCACAAGGTTTGGTGCTATAATTTTCATAAATAGAACAACGGTTGGTCTGATCGAAAACAACGTTTGGAACCACATTTCTCGTGCCATATATTAATATCCCCCCCCCTGAAGCAGAGGAATAATTATGGTGAATATCTACTCCCATGAGAGTTAATGATGCTTGATAAGCGAATATTCCACCTCCTGAAGTGGAAAAGTTATTCTTGATTGTACAGTTTTGTATAGTTACATTGCATTGTATATAGGCAAATACTCCTCCCCCAGAACGGTCGTGTTGAGCGCCAAAAGGATAGCCAATCCCATGTTCCAGAGTAAAGCCGCGTAAGGCGGCACCCTGTTCCTGATGGTAAAAGCGGACGCAGGAACCTGCACGGTTACCGTCAATTATCGTGCTGCTTATGTAGCTGCTGTCATTCGTGGTGGCCTCCAAAGAACAGAGGGTAATAATCTTACCATTAAAGAGCACATTCTCAAAATACCGGCCGGGATGCACCAAAACCGTATCGCCATTTACAGAGGCATTTATAGCGGTTTGGATAGAATCGTATGGCTGCGAACCATCTATGGCGACCTGGAGCGTAAGCGCGGGTAAGGGCAATAAAGAAAGCCACAGAGGAACCAAGAAATACAGGCAACGAAAAAGTGTCTTATCAAAAACACCATCTGTCAGTACGATGAGTGCTGGCTTTAGCCTTCTCAATAAGATCAGATACGGATTTGAAGTCTGTACTATGTTTATCCTATTCATCTTAGTTTTAAGAGTTCCTCTGTGGCATTTGACATTACTTCAGCATGAGCATCTTTTTGGTGATGCTTGTGCTGTTATTGTTTAATCTGTAATAATACACTCCACTGGAGCATGTTCTACCGTTCTTGTCCTTGCCATCCCAGATAATGGAATGGGTACCGAGGGACTCTCGCTTGTTCAGCAGTTGTTTAACAAGCTGACCTTTAAGATTATACACAAAGATCTGGACATGTCCATCTTCAGGTAAGTTATAACGGATAGTTGTAGTAGGGTTAAAAGGATTAGGGTAGTTTTGGTCCATTTTAGTTAAGGGATTTACGGGCAAACAATTCTGAGGATCAGTGATGCTTATCTTGTAATAAGTGCTTGGACTTTTTGTTTGTGTGAATTGCTTGTTATTCATCCGATAAATGCTCTTATTAGATATAGCAGATTTTGCCGGATCGTAAAACACAAGAAAGGAATTATCCGGGGTAATAACCTCACCATCCTCAAGATAGGCACATATATGCAGTAAACTATCTTGCACCACGACAGCTCCTTTACATACACCATTTACATACAATCCGATTTCAGAGGGCAATTCCCCGCTCTTAGCATCCGGCAGCGATATATAGAAGGGCGTGTAAGATGGTTTTTCTGAATAAGTGAAAGAGATGGGAGACCCTAAGGTGAGAGGGGCGACAGGATTGGGAGTTTCCCAGACAAATGAACATTCGCTATCGCTGTGCAAAATTACCAGATCACCATAGTTAAGGACAAAGCGGTCACTGTGTATCCAGGAACCATCCGCTTGCTTGACCATAGTCCATTTTGATGTTTCAATGCGATCCAAATGGTCGAGCACAGAAAAAAGAGCTTTCAGGGGTTTTGTACTTTCTTTCACGAAATAACCCACCCAATTGGCTCCAGATTCTGCAAATCCATGGAGATTAACAACCGTCTCAGGCGGAATTAAGAAGCCTGGAGAGTGAATGTTAGTTATAGCCAGGCAATCGTCCTGTAGTCTTACCTTGTAACCTTGGATGCTTGTTACTATTTCTGAGCCAAGTTGCAACGAATTTTGATCATACCGCATAGAATGTACGGCACTTGAGTGATAAGGTTTATACATAACGTAATCCAGAATGTCTGGATCCACTATGGGGCTAAAGAAGCTCTCGTTCAAGCAGAAATCATTGGTGATTTCGTTCAAAACAGGATAGGACATCCATTTTATTCTTTCTCTGCTGGCATAGCCTGGCATTGCATATCTTTTATAGTCATGTGCTATTAAATATGGTTTTGCCCCTATATCGGAAGGTGTTCCATCAAGTTCGTCCAGGATAGCAGGATTACCCCTGTCTATACAGGGGCTTATAACAGTTTCATCCCAGCGCAGATTGAAATTGCGAGACTCAAGGTCCACAAATAACGGCTCCAAGTCTATACTGCCGCTACCCTCATCAAGGTACAAAGCCAGATTATGCGCATCGTTGACACAGCAGTGCTTGATGGGTATTCTAATAGGTCTAAAAATGGCAGTATTATTATCAAAGGACCCTCCATATAATTGATGAACAAGAGATACATCCTGATTATTGACTGAACCACCGGCTGTATTTCCATACACAATATTATTGTTGATTGTGCCCAGGATATGGTTTTCAGTAAACAGCCTGAGTATTCCTACCGCAGTGTTCACGTAAGGATCATTAGGCCCAGGTGTTTCGGAAATGATTATATTATCGGTAATGGTGCATTGGTTAATCTCAACATGATTGTA
>JAJBAY010000114.1 GCA_020532515.1 Candidatus Cloacimonadota bacterium
AACCTCAGCTTGAAGCGTCGGGACGCTATCACCAGCATCGTCACACTCATGATGAGCAGGCTGAGGCCGGATTGGTACAGATGCCGTACGTTATTGCCTTTCAGCATGATCCCGCGGATGATCTGCAGATAGTAACGGGCGGGAATGATGTAGGTAATCTTCTGCAGGATCACCGGCATGCTGGAGATGGGAAACATGTATCCGGAAAGCAGTAGAGTGGGCAAAAGGGTCATCCCCAAAGCCATCATCATGGCGCCCTGCTGGGTTTTGGCCATGGTGGAAACCAAGAGCCCCAGACACAGCGAGGTGAGTACATACAGAAAGGTGAAGCCCAGAAAGACGATAAATTCACCCCGGAACGGCACCTGGAACAGCAGCATCCCCACTGCCAGAATCAGGAGCGCATCCATGAGGCCCAGAAAAATGTAGGGGATCACTTTGCCCAAGAGAATCTCGGTGGCTGAAACCGGCGAGACCAGGATCTGCTCCATGGTGCCCATCTCCTTTTCCCGGCTGATGGAGATGCTGGTGAGCAGAGCGCAGATCATCACCAAAATCAGGGCGATCAGGCCCGGCACAAAGAAGAAAGAACTCTTCATATCGGGATTGTAGAGGATGAGGGGCTGCAGATTGATGCCGGCACCGGCTTGGGCAAATCTGGTATTCACGATGCCGGTGGCGTAGTTCTGGATCATTTGGGCGCTATTGGGGTCCGAGGCGTCTATCTTGAGCAGCACGGTAAGATTATGGTTGCCAAAGTCTTTGGGTATGCTGAGCGTGGCTTGGGCTCTGCGCTCTTTGAAGAGCTCGCCCGGATTCAGGATCCCTTCGTCCTTGGGTACCAGCCGGAAGTAATCCGTGTGGATAAAGGCATCCACCAAGGCCCGGGAACTGCTGTTCAGAGCGCTATCGTCCACTACCAGGGGCACTTGGCGGATCTCCATATTCATGGCGTAGCCGAAGATGATGAGCTGCAAGAGCGGCATGATGAAGATGATGGTCAGCGTGCGAGAATCCCGCAAGATATGAAACACCTCTTTCTCTGCTATTGCTTTGATTCTATTCAGGTTTGGCATTATCTTCTCCCAAAACTTTCAAAAAGAGTTCTTGCATATTGGCCGAGGAATGCTCCGCTTTGAGCTCGGCCGGATTGCCCAAAGCCACTTCCCGTCCATCCTGCATGATGATCACGCGGTGGCAATACTCCGCTTCATCCATAAAGTGTGTGCTCACGATCACGCTTTTACCGGCATAGGCCAGATCGTTGATCACTTGCCAAAATTCACGCCGCGCTTGTGGATCTACTCCGCTGGTGGGTTCATCCAAAAAGACCAGAGGCGGATCGTGCACCAGGGCGGCCACCAGGCTGAGGCGCTGTTTGTAGCCCATGGGCAGGTCTTCCGTGCGGCTCTTGAGGATGTCCTGCAGGCCAAATTGCTCTATGATGGGCTGGATATTCTTCATGGCCTGGCGAAAGGGAATCTGATAGATGCCGGAGTAAAACTCCAGGTTTTCGATGGCCTTCAAATCCGGGTACAGGGAGAACTTCTGACTCATGTAGCCGATCTTGTGCTTGACTTTCTCGCTGCCTTTGCTGATATCCAGGCCGTCCACGATGATCTGTCCGCTGGTGGGCAGCACCAAACCGATGATCATCCTGATGGCAGTGGTCTTACCGGCGCCATTGGCACCCAAAAAACCAAAGATCTCACCCTTGGCGATATCCAGATTGATATCGTCCACGGCTCTAAACGCGCCAAAATCCTTTACTAAATGTGTCGTATGTATCATTGCATCATCTTCAGGAAGACGTCTTCCATCCCGGGCTGAATCTCCTCCCAACTGCTCAGGCTGGGGAATTCATGCTTCCAGGTATCTATTAGTTCTGCGTGCAGTTCATCCTTGCTGTACAGGTGAATCTCGGAGCCAAAGAGCTGTAAATCCGCTTTGTCCACCTTGCTTTGCAGATATTTGTACAATTCCTGGAGATTGTCACCTTTGAGCTTGTACAATTTCCCTTGCCACCGCGCGATAATCTCATTCGGAGTGCCCTGGCCGATTACGCTCCCTTTGTGCAAGAGCGTGATCTGATCGCACTGCACGGCTTCATCCATATAGGGTGTGGAGACTATGATGCTCACGCCCTCTTGCTTCAGTTCGTGCAGGATCTGCCAGAATTCCACCCGCGAGACCGGATCCACACCAAAGGTGGGCTCATCCAGGATGATCAGCTTCGGGGTGTGAATCAGGGCACAGGATAGCGCCAGTTTCTGCTTCATGCCTCCGCTGAGGTTTCCCGCCAGGCGCTTGGCAAAAGGCTTCAGCCGGGAGAATCCATAGAGCTTTTCCCGCTGGACGATCATCTCCTTTCTGCTAACCTTGAAGAGCTTGGCAAAAAAGCGCAGATTCTGCTCCACGGAAAGATCCTGATACAGCGAAAAGCGTTGCGGCATATAGCCGATGCGGGCGCGGATCTGAGCGGACTCTGTCAAAGCATCGTAGTCCAAGACCCGGATGCTCCCCGCGGAATAGGGCAGAAGCGTGCACAGGCTGCGCATCAGCGTGGTTTTACCGGCCCCATCAGGGCCGATGATGCCATAGACCATGGCTTCGGGCACCTCAAGATTTACCTGCTTCAAGGCTTCAGTACTGCCGTAAAAGACGCTCAGATCTTGTGCTACAGCGGCGTTCATGGCAGAACCACATCCACGGGCATACCGTCTTTGAGGATGCCATCAGGGTTTTCGGCCTTGAGACGTACTGCATAGACCATCACGGTGCGATTGTCCGGTGTCAGCACAGTCTTGGGAGTGAATTCCGCCTTGTTGCTGATGCGGATGACCTTGGCATCCAGCGCAGCGGAATGTCCGTTTATCCTCAGTTTGAGAGGCATCCCCGGCTTGAATTGCGCCAAATACTCCTCGCTCACATAGATATTTGCCTCCAGGCTTTGGATGTTCAGGACTTCGGCAAGCTGACCCATATTCGGCAGCATTTCACCTTCATCGAAGTAAAGATGTTCTACCCGGCCTGTAAAAGGAGTGGAGATGACAAAATCCCCTATCTTCTTTTGCAGGCCTTTGATCTGAGCCTGCACAGCAGTTCGCTTGGCTTCCACCAGACGCAGGTTCTTCTGGGCAGATTCGTGTTGCAATTCCGCTTTGTTCTTCATGATCTCGCCATCTTCCAGGCTTTGCAAGGGGATCACCTCTTCTGCATAAAGGCTTTCGCTACGGCCTTGTCGGCGGCTTTGATATTCCAGATCTGCAGCTGCGAGAGCGATCTGCGTATTAAACAGTTGCTTCTGGGCTTCAAGCTCCTGGAGTGAAGCCTGCAATTGCTCCAGATTAAAGCGCAAGTCCAGATCGTCCAATTGAGCGACCAGGTCTCCGGCTTTCACTTCGTCACCTTCGGCCACATATATTTTGCTGATGCGGCCTCCCGCCAGCGCCGATACTCTATACAGATCAGCTTCCATCATCGTGGTCCAGATCTGTTCTTTATCCTTTTTCCCGCAAGCCGCCAAAATCAATAGCAGCAGTGTTAATACGATGATACGTTTCATTTGTTACCTCTTTTGCGTTCAATAATCCCATATTTAATCAGCTCAAAGATCTCCTCTTCCCGCTGAGCGATAAAATCCTTTCCGGCAAAGAACTCCTTGCCCAGCACCTGCTCCAACAGCGGACGCGCAATGCCTGGATAAATGCACAGGGAAAGGATGTTCAGCAAAAACTGCTCTGCCGGATAATTCTCAGCTCCGGCCTTGGCCAGTTTTGCCTGAACCTTTCCCAAAAAGATGCCCTGCATCCGCTCCTCTAGAAGCTCTTTAAATAGACGCGGCAACTGCTTATTGCGTGCACTCAGCTCCCAGATCATGAACCGGGAGAAGTGCGGTCGGGAGCTGATCTCCTTCAGCAAGGTCTTGATCAGATGCCTCAGCCAGGGCTCAAATTCCTCATCGCTGCCAAAGATCTGTAGCATGGTACCGATCATGCCGGCAAACTGAGCCTTCAAGACTATGTAATACAGCTTTTCTTTACTATCGAAATAGTAGTGCAAGAGCGCCTTGTTTGCTCCCGCCTTATCGGCAATGGCCTGCATCCTGGCACCATCGAAGCCCGCGGCCAGAAATTCCTTCGTCGCCGCTGCTATGATCTGATCTTTTGCATTCTTTATAGTCATGTCTTTCAGTCCTTTATTGTGGTGTTTTTAACCATATAGTTAAAGATAATCCAGTTCGTGTTTCTGTCAACTTCTTTATTGCATCCATACTGTGGACAAAATGAAAAGACACAAAATTACATGGCTTGTTTTGACCGGTGCTATTTCCGTTTTCTAAAAGACATATCCATATCTGCACACAAAAAAAAGCCCGTGCACTTCTGCACGGGCCATCTTTCTCGGTCCCGATGAAATCAATCGATGTTGATCTGTTTCATCGGAGTCGGTTCTTTCTTGGGAATGCTCAGCTTCAGCACTCCATCGGCCATTTTGGCCACGATCTTATCCACGTCAGCGTTTTCCGGCAAGCTCAGATTACGTCTGTAGCTGCCGCGATAACGCTCGCAGCGGTAAATGGTGCCGCGTTGCTCCTCTTGGCTGTCCTCGCGGGTAGCCTCAAGCATCAGTTGATTGTCGTGTATTGATATTTTGACGT
>JAJBAY010000021.1 GCA_020532515.1 Candidatus Cloacimonadota bacterium
AAAGATGTTCTTGTATGTTCAAAATGTGGTTATTGTGCCGAATGCAGTGAAACCAAGCATGTAGATTGCGATAAATCAGAAAAGCCCCTGGTTCAACCTCCCATCTATGTTGGGTAATTCCTGATCAACAGTTCAATCTCTGTCTGGAACGCACCAGACACAGGGTACTGCGTCTCGACTTCTTCAATTATGCAGCCATCGTAAAGCTGTCTTTGCGGCTCTTGATGATCATCTCTCTGGCATTGGGCGCTACAAATACCCCGATGCCGCGCTTCTGATACAAGAGGCCCTCATCTACCAAAGCGGTGATGGCCTTGCCTGCCGTGAGCGGGTTGATCCTGTATTCTGCGGCCAGTACGCGCAAGGATTTCAATTGCTCTTCTTCCTTCAGCGCCCGTGCCAGAATCTGCTCCTCAATCTGCTGCCTGAGTTGCAGATAGATGGGCATGTCATCTTTGAATGTATTCATTGCAACCTCTGTCGTTTTATTTCACCCGGGCTGTCATGGTGATGTACCCAAGTAATACAGTAGGCGACTTCTTGTCAAGAACTTTCTTTGGTTATTTTTTGTGATCATCGTAAATATATGAGGGGATGATGTTTAGAGGGGAAAACAAATTGAAAAGGGGGCGAGAAGGCCATATTAGAGACTGAGCTTGCTTTCTCCTGGATAACTTGAGCAGGTCATTTGAATTTCTTTTTCTGCATATGGTGAGTTAAATGAATAATGTTCTTGGATAGCATTTTATTTTAAGCGCTAACGTTCATGGCAGAAAGCTTGCTCGTAAGTCAATCGGGAACTCCAAGTCATTTTGCCAATGTTAGATTTTGTAGATCATCTTACAGTTCTTTCAAACACACCAAAACAATCATTTAGAATAATTGAATTACTCATTAAAGGAGAATATATGAACAATAACTACTGCTAATCAAATATTACCTATCCTTGTGTTTTGCCTGAAGCAATATTATACAAGTCTTCAATCAGGAATCTCAGTGTTGTTTTGGCATGAACACAGGAACGTTCATCGACAACATGCAAGCCCTTGGCGGGATTTTTATACCTGGCATTTACAGGACAACCTCCACCACAAATACCCAATGCTTCACATTTAATACAGTCATCACAGTTTATCGGGGTAAGACTTGCCCATTCCTGCCATAAGGGATTGTTTTTTGCGTTGAATGTGGTATCATTTACTGTAGTAACAAAATTCTCCTTATCCGCCAACATCTCGTGACAAATGCCAACCCTGCCATCTGGTGCGAAAACCAGTTGACCACCGGCAGTAGCTCCACAGTCAGAAAAATGTATCTGCGAATGTGCAAACGAGTTCAACTTCCTCATAATTCTGTCTTCATATATCCCCAATGGCCTGAATTCTTTGAATGAGTCAATTATAAACTTGGATGCTTTCTCGTAGTATTCGTCGGGTAGCTGGTAGTTGTCGCTACACAGTAGAATATTGTAACCAAGACCTTTGATGTCATACTTTTCCATCAAACTCAATAATCCAGGAAGGTCTTTGATAGTCTTTTCAGATAATGATACCGAAAGTGATGGCTTAATGTGAAGTTCTTTATACAAATCAAGAACGGCAATTAATCTGTCGAAGACTTCATTCCCTGCAATATCCACCCTCATTTCATTTGCTTCTTTTGTTGAACCATCAATTGAAATATTGACAGTTACTCCCAAGTCGTTTAGTTTGATGATGCGCTCTTTTGTCAGCAGAGTCCCGTTCGTAATAACCGACATTTCACAGCTCATTAGGACAGGAATCTTGCTTCTTAATTCGTTGATTCTTTGGGCAACATATTCTAGAATCTCGAAGTTGATTAATGGCTCTCCACCAAAGAATATTATTTGGGAAGCATTCTTCTCAAAGTCGATGCCCGAGAAATTGAGTTGCCTCACGAAAAAATCGATGGCCCTGTCAGCGACCTCTCTTGACATATCATTTGTTGAAAATAATTTTCGCCTTTCAGAGTTGTTTCCTAAGAAACAATACTTACAAGCGAGATTGCATCGTTCGCTCAAAATGAAATAGCATAGGCTAATCGATGGCTGAGGTACTTGCTTCCTAACCCAACTTAAAACATCCTCATCTTCACCGTCGTGAGATAAGATGATTTTCTTATTAGTCAGCTCTTGCATTATTTCATCTTCGCAGTTACCCGCTAGTAAATCTGCGTAATCTTTCTGAGTGACGAAAACTGGCTGCATCCTGAGCGAGTGCCAAAGGGCAACATGCTCACCCAAGTTAAATGCATGGACAAACTGTGAAATTACTGCCAAAATAACTCTTCATCTGACTCTAGATCGTTAACTTTACACTTGCAATTGCAGTGACATGAGCAATTGCATGCGCAAGAGCATTTGTTATAAAGATGTGTTCCTTGAGACGGTTCATCCAAATTACCATACATCTCTTTGTAATCTTCCTTTTCAACTTGTACCATTTTTTACTCCTTTCGTAATTATTTTAAGTCCCAAAAGTTGGCGTAATCTCCAACTCATTGTTTCTCAGGTTTTATGAGGTCATCTTATAAACCTCGTTGCTCACATTCTATATAAGTTAAAACGTCTAATTGCATTGTTTTCATTGTATCAGTCCATGTCAAGTTCTTTTTTAACATGCATCTTAGATTACCACAGAAAAGATGTTTGGCCCAAAATGGCTAAGATACTGTTTCAACTTGGTAACAAAGGCTTCAGGCCTATATCTCCTTCAGATTCCACACCTTCCTCGCATAATTCTTCACCGCTTCATCGGCAGAAAACGGCCCCATCCCAGAGATATTCGCCACACTCATCTGATTCCAGATCTGCGGCTGGCGATAAATCTCTTCCATCTCCTTCATCACGCGGATATAATCAGGCAGATCCTTAATCAGGAAATATTCATCAATGCTATGAATCAGATGATCCACCAGGGCTTGAAACTTCTTTGGCTCCAGCGGGCTCAATTCGCCGGAAGACATGAAATCCATGATTCTGGACAATCTGGGGTCGCCCTGGGCCAGATCGTAGGGCTTGTATCCTTCGGATTTCAGCTTTTCCACCTCATCTGCTTTCATGCCAAAGAGGAAGAAGTTCTCGGCCCCGGCGGCCTCTCTGATCTCGATATTGGCTCCATCCAAAGTGCCCACCGTGAGCGCGCCATTGAGGCTGAACTTCATATTTCCCGTGCCACTGGCTTCGGTACCGGCCAGGGAAATCTGTTGCGAGACCTCGGCTGCGGGCATGATCTGCTGAGCCAGAGTAACGCTGTAATTGGGCAGAAAATCCAGTTTCAGGATGGCAGAAAGTTGGGGATCACGCCGGATGTAATCTCCCAGATGGCAGATGAAGCTGATGATGAGCTTGGCCACGGTGTACCCCGGAGCGGCCTTGCCGGCAAAGAAGAAGCTGTGAGGATGCACATCCGCGCCATCCCGGATCTCAAAGATCAGGTGGATGATGTGCAGGGCATTGAGCATTTGCCGTTTATACTCGTGGATGCGTTTCGCCTGAACATCAAAGATGCTCTCGGGCTCCAGATTCATTTGCATGCCGTTGTGGCAGTAGTGGGCAAAATCCTCTTTGTTTTTCAGCTTTACTGCGGCCAGATCAGCCAAGAAGGTCTGATCCTTTTGCAGGGGACGCAGCTTGGCGATCTCCATCAAATCCCTTCTCCAAGCTTTGCCGATGGCTTTGTCCAGCAAAGTGGAAAGACGCGGATTGCAGAGCATCAGCCATCTTCTGGGGGTGATGCCATTGGTGATGGCCAGGAATTTCTCAGGCTCCAGATCATAGAACTCTTTGAAGACCCGGTCCTTCAGAATCTCTGTATGCAGCTCGGACACTCCATTCACCCGGCTGGAACCCACAATAGCCAGATTCGCCATGCGCACGGATTTCACAGGCTTTTCCTCGATGATGGAAAGGCGTTCCAAAGTGGCACTATCTACACTGAGGCCAGACAAAAAGCGTTTATTGATCTCATAGATGATCTCCAAATGCCGTGGCAGCACCTTGTGCATCAGCTCCACTGTCCACTTTTCCAAAGCTTCGGGCAGAATGGTGTGATTTGTAAAATTACAGGTCTTGCGGGTGATCTCCCAAGCGGTTTCCCAAGGCAAAGCTTTGTTATCCACCAAGACGCGCATCAGCTCTGCCACGGTGATGGCGGGGTGGGTGTCGTTCAGCTGGATCGTGGCAAAATCCGGCAGGCGGCGATAGTCATCTGCTTTCTTCAGGAAACGGCGCAGGATGTCACTGAGCGTGGCAGATACGCAGAAGTATTCCTGTTTGAGCCGCAGCTCCTTGCCCTGCATGTTGTTGTCATTGGGATACAGGACTTTGGAGATGTTTTCAGAATTGTTCTTATCCGCCACGGCCTGCATATATTCACCTTCATTGAAGTAGTTCAGGTCAAACTCACGGGTGGATTTTGCGCTAAAGAGGCGCAGGGTATTCACATAGTCATTTTTATAACCAGGAATCAGGTAGTCATAAGCCATGGCCATCACAGATTCCGCTGCCGTCCATTTGCGATAGACAGAGCCGTCAGGACGCTGGGCAGACTCCACTTTTCCGCCAAAAAGCACGGGATACATTCTCTGGGGATAGGGGACTTCCCAGACGGAGCCAAAGCGGAGCCAGTTGTCCGGCGACTCTACCTGCTGGCAGTCCTTGATGTGCTGAAAGAAGATGCCGTATTCATAACGGATGCCATAGCCATAGACCGGGATTTCGAGGCTGGACATAGCATCCAGATAGCAGGCTGCGAGACGTCCCAGACCGCCATTACCAAGGCCCGCATCCCATTCCAACTCATTGAAAAAAGACAGATCATAACCGATGTCCTGCAGGGCTTTTCGAGCCTGATTTCCCAGATCAAGATTCAGGATGGCATTGCTTAAGCTGCGGCCTATGAGAAATTCCAGTGAAAGATAATAGACCCTCTTGCGGTTGAGCGCATATTCCGAGGCCTGTGTCGTAAGCCAATTATCCAGAAGGATTTCCTTGATTACCGTGGCAAAGCTTAAATAGCAATCGATGGCGCTGGCGGAATAGCGGTCTTTACCACGATCAAACTTGAGATGATATACGAAGCGCTTTACGATGTCCTGGGCGGTGTTTTCCAAGCGGGTGGAATCGAGCATTTCCGCAAGGGCTTGTTTCATCCTTACCTCCTGATCTAAACCAAAGTTAGTATAAATAATCTAATCCATTCGAACCTGAAGCAAAACAAATAATCTCTGGATAACACCGCTGTAGCAGGGCTTAGTTTTGCCGGAAGCTATGCCAGGCTTTTAGCTACAAGCTGAGAGACTTTTAGCTGAGACCTGCCTCCGCACAGATTGCTTTGTCCCCGTTTGTTGTCGTGGAGATGACGTGGAGATAGCAGGAAAAAATCCTCTTATCTCCACGTCATCTCCACGACATCCTATGCAGGAAGGACTCTGTGGGTCAGGAACTGGGGGTGAGGGCACTACAGGATTGGATGCGTCTCGCGTCCAGCAAGCTTGAGGATTGGATGCGTCTCGCGTCCAGTAAGGCCACCGGCCCTTACAAAAGGAAGCAGTTCTCAGTGGACGCGGGACGCATCCAATCCAGCAGGGGAAGCAGTTCTCAGTGGACGCGGGACGCATCCAATCCAGCAGGGGAAGCAGTTCTCAGTGGACGCGGGACGCATCCAATCCAGCAGGGGAAACAGTTCTCAGTCGACGCGGGACGCATCCAATCCAGCAGGGGAAGCAGTTCTCAGTGGACGCGAGACGCATCCAATCCAGCAGGGGAAACAGTTTTTGACTGGACGCGAGACGCATCCAATCCAGCAGGGGAAACAGTTCTCAGTCGACGCGGGACGCATCCAATCCAGCAGGGGAAGTAGTTCTCAGTGGACGCGAGACGCATCCAATCCAGCAGGGGAAGCAGTTCTCAGTCGACGCGGGACGCATCCAATCCAGCAGGGGAAGTAGTTCTCAGTCGACGCGAGACGCATCGAATCCAGCAGGGGGATCAGTTTTTGACTGGACGCGAGAAGCATCCAATCCTCAAGCTTTGCATCCAATCCTCAAGCTTTGCATCCAATCCTCAAGCTTTATCGATCGTGACGGATCGAATCCGCGACCTGCTTTTCTCAAAGACCACACGGGAAGCAGCCTAATCTGCTTCTCTATTTCCAGCAGTCTCTTTAGCTTCTTATCTTTGCAAATTAGAGTTTTTGATTGACAGAATATATCTTATCTTTTAGTATGCAGCAAAATAAGATGGGAGACACGCATGAACGAAAAAAAAGTGGAAGAACTCAGCTTCGAAGAGGCTTTAAAGGCCTTGGAAGATACAGTTGATCAGCTCTCAGATAGCTCCACCACGCTGGAGCAAACCTTGGTCTTGTATAGCGAAGGGGTAAAATATCTGAATCGCTGCCGCGCCAAACTGACTGAAGTGGAAGCCAAGATCAAGCTCATCAGCGCAGGGCTCCCACCGCAGACAGAAATTGCGCAAGTAAAGCTCTCGCAGGAGGATGATGATGGACGTTAATGTATTGATCAAAAAGGATATGAAA
Organism: Candidatus Cloacimonadota bacterium; assembly: GCA_020532515.1. Taxonomy (GTDB): domain Bacteria; phylum Cloacimonadota; class Cloacimonadia; order Cloacimonadales; family Cloacimonadaceae; genus UBA5456. The sequence goes on from JAJBAY010000021.1 coordinate 6,561, forward strand.
GAAAAGCAGGAATTGGTAAATATAGCCTTGGACCGCTTTTTACCCCGCAAGGACGAATATCCCAAGGACATACATAAAGCTCTGCGTTATAGCACCTTCGCCGGCGGAAAGCGCCTGCGCCCCTATCTCACCATTCTGGCCTATCAGCTCTACAAAGATAAGGCCGAGATCATCACCCCTGTAGCCGCTGCGATCGAGATGGTGCATACCTTTTCTCTGATTCACGACGACCTGCCGGATATCGATGATGATGAATACCGTCGCGGTAAAAAGTCCTGTCATACCGTTTTTGGTGAAGGCGTGGCGCTTTTGGCTGCAGATTCTCTACTTATCTCCGCCTTTGAAATGATCACCCATAGTGAGCTGCCAGACCGCATCAAAGTACAATTTGTCAATGAATTGGCTCATGAAGCCGGCATCAAAGGACTGATCGCAGGACAGATGGTGGATATCGAATCCGAAGGCAAAAGAGTGGATAAAAAGACTTTGAACTTTATTCATACCAATAAAACCGCCCGGCTGATCAACCTCAGCCTGCGTTTTGGTGCCCTGGGCGCCAAGGCTCCAGCCAAAGACCTGAAAGTGATCGAGGATTACGGCAATAAGATCGGCATGGCCTTTCAGATCATAGACGACCTGCTGGATATCGAAGGCTCCAAAGCCACTCTGGGCAAGACCATCGGCAAAGATGAGATTCAGGGCAAGGCTACCTTCCCCTCCGTCTTTGGCATCGAAGAGAGCCGGCAAATGGCCGCTGATCTCACTGAGCAGGCCAAAGTACGCATCGCCACTTTGGGCGATAGAAGCATTAAACTGCGTATTTTAGCGGACTACCTGCTCAACCGTAAATCATGAAGATCTCTTTTCAAAAGCTAAATCCTGCCGCACAGCCACCTCAGCAAATGAGCGCTGGCGCTTCCGGCTATGATCTTTTCGCCTGCCTTTCTGAAGAGATCCGGCTGGATATCGGCCAAAGAATAGCCATTCCCACCGGCCTGGCCATCTCCTTGCCCCAAGGTTATGAAGCTCAGATCAGACCCCGCAGCGGACTGGCCTTAAAGCTCGGGCTGGGGGTGCTGAATTCCCCCGGAACCATAGATAGCGATTACCGGGGCGAAATCAAGGTGATCCTGATCAACCTGGGCACAGAACCGATTGCCATTTCTGCCGGAATGCGCATAGCGCAAATGGTCTTTGCCAAAGTGGAGCACATGGACTTTGTTGAGCGCGAAAACCTGGATGAAACCAAACGTTCCGATGGTGGCTTTGGCCACAGCGGTCACTGATAAGGTAGTACAATATGAAAGATATAATAGCAAGCATAAATGAACTGAAAACCAGAAAGAACGCGCTGATTTTAGCGCACAACTACCAGCCTGTCGAGATTCAGGATCTGGCTGATTATCGCGGGGATTCCCTGCAATTGGCCATGCTTTCTGCCCGGCTGGACAATCCCCTGATCGTCTTTTGCGGAGTCCGCTTTATGGCCGAAACCGCAGCGATTCTGAACCCCAAAACCAAGGTGCTTCTTCCCGTGCAGGATGCCGGCTGCCCGATGGCAGATATGATCACAGGTGCGCAGCTCCGTGAATTTAAACGCAGTCATCCCGGCAGCACCGTGGTCTGCTATGTAAATAGCACCGTAGAGGTTAAGGCCGAAAGTGATATCTGTTGTACTTCCTCCAATGCGGTGAAGGTGATCGAATCCGTACCCCTGGACCACACCGTGCTCTTTGTGCCGGATCGCAATCTGGGCTCCTGGGCTGCAAAACAGACCGGCCGCAAAGTGATCACCTGGGATGGCTATTGCCCTATCCACCAATGGGGTTTCACCACAGAAGATATTGTCAATATGCGCGCCAAATATCCTGAGCACAAGCTGCTGGCTCATCCAGAGTGCGATCCTGAGATCGTGGATCAAGCTGATGAAGTGATGAGCACCGGCGGCATGATGAACTATGCGAAAACGCATGATAAAATGATCATCGCCACCGAAACCGGCCTCACCAATTATCTGCAGCATATCTATCCCCAAAAGAGCATTGTAACCCTTTCGCCCAAAGCGATCTGCCCGGATATGAAGAAGATCAGCCTGGAAGATGTCCTGGCTGCGCTGGAGCAGGAACAGTATCAGATCCAGGTGCCGGAAGATATCGCCACCAAGGCCAAAATCAGTATAGACCGCATGCTTGAGCTTTCTTAGGGTGCTTTGTATTTGGAGCAATATCCCACACTGAGCCTGCCTTTCCCGGACAAAGTAATCCGTCAGGATCCTTCTGCCCTGGGCGCCTCACGCGCTACCCAGCTGCTCTATGACGCTGCCATCAATGAATTTGAGAATCTACCTCTGCGGGTATTGGAACTTGGCTGCGGCAGCGGAACCTTAAGCATCATGTGCGCTTTGGCGAGGCCGCTCTGGCAGATCACAGCGATAGACATCCAGCCGCATCTGATCGCACTGGCACAGGCTAACGCCCTGGATTGTAATGTAGATATCACTTTTCAAGTTCAGGATTTGAAAGAGCATCAGGGAGAGTATGATCTCATTATAGCGAATCCTCCCTGGCAGAAGCTTGGCAGCGGCATCATGAGCCCCTCTGAGAGCCGCAATCTCAGCCGCTTTGAGCTGGCTTGCAGCCTGGCGGATTTGACCCAGAGGCTGCAGACCTGTCTGGCGCTTTCAGGATCTGCTTTGATCATCTATCCCCAGTCCCGCAGTCAGGATCTGAGCAGCAGCTTGGACAATACTTTGCTTGACATAAAAAAGCAATACAAACATAGTGGCAAAAACAGTTATGTAATTTCGCTGATAAGGCATGGGAGAGACTTATGAAAACACGTTTTTTCCTGATCGTAATACTGATGATCCTGCTCTTTGGAGCCTGGACCTACCTGGCACATTCTGAGCAGGAAAGTCTGATTCAAAACTATGAAGACCTGGCCCGCTTACCCGTCTATACATATGTGAACGATACTGCATTGGTCCCTCTTCTTTTGGAAAAACTGCGTCAGATTCCGGATCTGGACAGCCTCAGGCATGACAGCGGATTTCAGGCCGCAGAAGAGCTGATCACCGCTTACGATCTGCCTTTGACTGAAAGCGAGATTTCCGGTTACCGTTTCCCAGATGTGATCACCATCACTTTCCCACCTTCTGAGCAAGGAATCCAGGCCAAAACCAGGGTCATGGAGGTCTTGCGTGCCGATCTGCCCGAAGAGGATATTGATAGTCAAAGTACCGTCTATGCCAGGCTGATACAGTCTTTGGAGCGGAAAAAGTCAAACTGGTTGATTTACTTCTCCCTTTTGAGCATAATGATGCTGTTCTTGCTAATTAATGTCCCCATGAGCTTTGAGCTAAAGCTATATCACCGGCAAGTGCGCAGTTCACGCAGCGTGGTGGATATGATGCGCCTGAAGAAAAGCAGGATGAAGCGCAGGTGGCTACTCATGATTCTGCCTCCGGCTTTGCCGATTTTACTCTATTACGCCCTGGGCTATTTCAAGCTTTGGGAAAATTGCAACCTCTGGCGCAGCTTTGTGATGATGGGACTGGTAAGTATCGCCGGCAGCCTGAGCTATTATTTCAGTTTCAGAAGCTATGAGCAGGAAGATGTCCTGAGCCTGCCAGAGCCAATAGCAACGCCTGTGCCCACTCCGGAAGAGCACGATGCGTAAATACATCCCCAATGCTCTGACCATCCTGCGTATCCTCTTGGTACCGCTCTTTTTGTATGCGCTGTTTATTCTTCCAGAAGGGATGAAGGCGCTCTACGCGCTGATCTTCTTTGTGCTGGCTTCACTTACGGATTATATCGATGGCACTTTGGCCCGGGCCTGGAACGTGATCAGCGATTTTGGCAAGATCATGGACCCTTTGGCAGATAAACTGCTGGTGCTCTCCGCTTTGGCTGGCTTGACCTGGCTGCCGCCCTTTTCTCTCAGTCCGGTTATCTTCATTATTATTCTTATCCGCGAAGTCGGAATCACCATCCTGCGTGAAGTTTTTCAAAAGCGCGGAATCGTAGTCGCGGCCGACAAACTTGGTAAACTCAAGACCGTGATGCAGATGGGCGGAATCATCTTTGCCCTGGCCTGCTGGGCCTTTTTGACTGATATCAGCCCTGGCCTGAAGCTGGGAGTCAGCCTCTGGTTCTGGCTGGTGGCACTCGTTACCGTCATCAGTGGATTAAACTATATAAAAGCTATGTTCCCCGGGAGGAATAATGCGTAAATTCATCTTTATCCTTATCATCGGCCTCTTGCTGTTTGGCTGCGGCAAGAGCCAGAAAGAATCAGCCCGTTATACCGAATTCGACGATGTGATCAGCAGTGGCAAACCTTTGGCCATGGGCGATGAGCGCGACGTCTATCTTTTTTGTGACAGGGAAAACTGGACTGCCCTAAAACCCTTTATCCAAAGCAGTATCGAACGGGAATTGGTCCTGGTCTATCCCGAACGCTATTTCAATCTCATCCCCACAGACATTTCCGAGCTTGCTAAATACGATAACTACCGCAATCTGCTCTTTATCGGTGATTTGGAATCCGACGGCAGAGTCTCAAAGCATATTCAGGCAGTTGTAGCCAAAGACTTTATCAGTAGAGTGAAGCAGAGTGGCGGTGATCTCTTTGTGGCCAAAAACTTCGCCAGCCGGGATCAGCTCACCATGTTCCTTTTGGGCTCCAGCCCCATGAATCTACAGAAGATCGGCGCTCTGCAAAGCGATAAAATCTTCGATCTGCTGATCAAACGTTATGCCCTGCGCCAGGGTCATCAGGCCTATCAACAGCCCGTGATCCCCTCCACCTTTTTTGAGCCCTATCCCTTTAGCCTGCAGATTCCCAATACCTTCAGCCTTTATTCCAACGACAAGTTGGGCAGATTTCTGTCCTTCATCTACCGCGCCCGCGCCGAAAATCGCGAGATTCCGGATAAGTATATCAATGTCTATTATGAAGATATGCCGCAGGATGAGCTGAGTTTTGAGTGGCTCATTGCTAAAAGGCAGGAACTGGGCAAGAAGCATTTTGAGGGTGACGTCTTTGATGAAGAAACCGTCCGCAAAGAACGCACCAAACTGGCAGGATACGAGGCCTGGCGCCTGGTGGGAGCCTGGAAAAATGAGAAACACCTCATCGGCGGAGCCTTTCAATCCTACGCCTTTTGGCATGAAGGCAAAGCCTATATAGTGGACAACAGCGTCTATTTCCCCGCGGGAGATAAACTGCCGACTCTGATAGAGCTGTATGTGATCTCAAATAGCATCAAAATCAAGTGATTAAAACTTTGCGTTATATCACTTTCCTGCTGGCAGCCCTGCTGCTAAGTTCTTGCGCCTCTGTGCCCAAGCCAGCACAGGCGAAGCTTCCTGAGAGCCCGCCGGATCGGTCAAAACCGAATCTGGCTTCGATGTATTACTTCATGAGCGGCAGCTTTATGCATTTCAACGGTGAATTAGCTACTGCAGATCAGATCTTGAACCTGGCTCTGGCTCAGGATCCCGGCAGTTTCCAGATCCGTAAATTGCTCTTTATCAACTCTTTGCAACTCTTTAACTATACCCAAAATCCGGAAATAGAGCAGCGCACCCGCGATATGCTATCCCTGGCTCGCCAGTCCTACGATTTTGATCAGGAGATGCTTACCCTGGCTTACAACAGCTATCGCAACCTAAACGATGCCGAAGGCATGAATTGGGCCCTGGACCGTTTGCTCAAAGACTATCCCAAAGCTCAGGTCTATATTTGGGAATACCTTAGGCAACTGGAAGAAGGCAAAAAACCACCGGTATCCCTCCTCGAAAAAGCTCTGAAAGCAGAGAGTGACATTCCAGAAATCGAGTATATCGTTGCGAGTTTATACCTCGAGATCAACCCCAAGAGATCCCGCCAAATCCTGCTGAATTCCCAGAGAAGCCGTGCCGGAGAACTGCAACTTTTGGAGCTCTATCGCGCTGCAAATCAAGATGATGAGCTACGGGCACACTATGACACCTACAGCTATCCAGAGGATAAAGACAAGATCCGCGAGTACCTGATGTTTTTACAAAAGCACTCTTTGCATGACCTTGCCCTGGGGCATCTGGATAAGGTTTTGCAGACTGGCGATGCAGAATTGATCGAAGTTCTTGGCTATCTTGCCTTTCTGGAGAACGACCTTTCCGCCCAAACAAAAGTATATCAATATCTTAGCACCAAGACCCCGGCCCCGGCTGATGACAGCCCCCTCGCCGCCTTGCTCCTTTTGCACCACATCGTTCATCCGGAATTTACTGAAGGTTTGCAGATCACGGATAAGATCTATCAGATCAAAGACTTGGTCTATATCAGCTACCTTTTCGCCTCTCAATATAGCTATAACGAAGAGCGCGAGCAAGAGTTTCAGAAAGTCTTCCTGGAACTGCATCAATACGTGCAAAAGAACCTCCCGCCTTCTCTGATCAAAGACTTTTTGGTGGATCATACGGCCTTTTTAGCTGGTCTGTACGATAGCAATTCCGGGTCTGCTGTGGCTTTGGCAGAACAGTTCATCGCCAAAGGCTATGGCTCGGAAGATGACTTCCAGCTTCTCTTTCAACACTATAGCGATATTGCAGATGATGCCAAACAAATCAAAATCTTACGTGAATCTCTGTCGCGCTATCCCTCCTCTGCCTCCATCAAAAACAATCTGGGCTACATTTTACTGAACTATCCGGAGCATTTGGCTGAAGCCGAGCGCTTGATCTCAGACGCCCTGCGTGAGGAGCCCCAGAATGTGAGCTTCCAGGATTCCTGGGCCTGGCTCTTGTACAAACAAGGGAAATACCAGGCCGCCTACGATTATCTGCCCACTGTGCTGGCCTCAGCAGAGCCCAATGCGGAATTGCTCTATCACGCGGGGATGATCTATCAAGCTGCGGGTGAGAGAGAGGAAGCCCTGAAGTTTTTTGAGCTAATCCTGCAAATCCAGCCCCCCGGAGCATATCACGACAAAGCTAACGCAGAACTTGAGCGCCTTGGGGCTGCAGATCGATGATCCAGACCTCTGGCCTCTGCTCTGGCTATTGGGACAAAGATGTCCTGCACAATATCGATCTCGAGCTGCCCAACGCTGGATTCACCGCTCTTTTGGGGCCCAACGGCAGCGGAAAATCCACCCTGCTTTTTGCGCTGATGGGCTATCTCAAAGCACGCCAGGGAAGCATCCAGATCCAGGGCAAAGACCTTGGGGAATATTCCCAGGCCCAGCTCGCCAAAATCATCGCCTATATCCCCCAGGAAATCCACAGTGAATTTGACTACAGCGTCTTGGACACAGTGCTGATGGGGCGCTATCCCTTCATAAACTTTATGGGTTCATACGACGACGAAGACTATCAGGTGGCGGAAGAAACCTTGCGTCAGCTTGATCTTTTGCCTCTCAAACACAGATTTGTACAGCAGCTCAGCGGCGGAGAAAAACAGCGGGTTTATATCGCCCGCGCCTTGGTGCAAGAGACTCCCTTCATCTTTTTGGATGAAAGCCTCTCCCAATTGGATATCAACTACCAATTGGAGATCATGCGCCTGCTCAAAAAGATCAGCCAGCAGCAGCATAAAAGCATCCTCCTGATCTCCCACAATCTCAATCTCTCGGCAAATTATGCCGACCGCCTGCTCTTCCTCAAAGCTGGACGCCTGCTCTATAGCGGCAGCCCCAACGAGCTCATGCAGGCCGATAAACTCAGCGAAATCTTCTCTGTAAATCTGAGCACCAGCCTCAATCCCCTCTCCCAAACCTACAATATCATCTATCCCTAAAAACCCAGCCATGAAATATGCCCTGCTTGCCCTGCTGATCATCATCATCCTTCTGGGCGTCTTTACCTGTCCCCCCAAGAGCACGATCGCCGCAGATGTCTATGATGTTGTAAGAGTGGTGGATGGCGATACCTTCATCGCCCGCATCGATGCCCAGAATGTCCGCGTGCGCCTGATCGGAGTGGATACCCCGGAATCTGTGCACCCCAACAAAGCGGTGGAGCATTTTGCCCTGGAAGCCAGTGCCTTCCTGAAGGGGCTCCTGGAAGGCGAACAAGTTTATTTTATCTACGATCAAAACAATGCCGCCACTAACCATAAAGACCGCTATGACAGGATGCTGGCCTACGCTTACAGAGCCAGTGATTCACTGTTTATCAATGCCGAAATCATCCGTCAGGGCTACGGCCATGCCTACAGCAAATACCCCTTCACCCTGATGGAAGACTTTATCAAGTACGAGCGCAATGCCCGTCACCAAAACCTCGGACTCTGGGCGGAAACGGAAGATTATCCCGCCGTGAGCGATAGCCTGGTCTGGTTCAATGCCGGCAGTAATAAATACCATCGCGAGATTTGCCGCTACACCACCGATAAATCCCTGAGTATGTCCAAAACCGAAGCTATCGCCAAAGACTTTGAACCCTGTAAGGTCTGTAAACCGTAACTTTCTGCAGCACAGCCGTAAAGCTGGCTTCAGCCGGCCGTTTTCGCCTGATTTATCTGACTTTCAAAGAGCAGAAAACACCCTTCTAAAGAAGCCCCTGTAATCCAATTTATCCGTGTAAATCCGTCTAATCCGTACAATCCGTGTGACTATTTCTTAAGAGCTCCAAAATCAGGGGCACAGCCGACTGAAGTCAGCATTACGGCAAGGGTTCAGATCAATTCCTCATAGCCCAAGGGGAAGGATTTGTCCAAAGACTCGGTTTCCGAGAGCTCAAGCTGAGGGAATCTGGCGCTAAGCAGGCTAAAGGCCATTACCAGCCGGTGGTCATTCTGTGTATCCAGGACTATTGGCTGCCTCTCCTGCTGCTGAGCCAAGAGCTCTCCCGCAAAGGGATAGATCGTAAGCTGATCTTGATCCAGCTCATATTTCGCCCCGATCTGCTCGAAGGCTGCCACTATGCCAGAGACGCGGTCACTTTCCTTGTGCGCCAGCCGTCCCACGTTCAGCAGAGTGCTACGTCCTTCACAAAAAAGCGCCAGGATGCTGAGCACCGGCATCAGATCCGGACAGTCTTTGAGATCGAAACTGGAGCCTTGAAGCGCAGCGGGGCGGATTCTCACATAGCTTTTGCCCCTTTGCACGCTGGCTCCCATTGCTACCAGAAAGTCAAAGATCTGTTCATCTGCCTGTGTCAGTTCTTTTCTATAGAAGATCGGGATGCTGAGGCCCTTGGGAGAGAGAGCTGCCCGGGCGGCGTAATAGGCGACAGTGGAAAAGTCCGAATCCACCTTGAATCTTCTGGGCAGGCGCAGGCTCTGGAGGGGAATATGGATTTCAGGCCCGGTGATCTCTGCCGCAAGCCCAAAGAGCGCCAGCATTTGCAGGCTGAGCTTGATATAGCTTTGTGAGACCTGAAAAGGACTGAGTTCCAAGGTGAGATCGCTCTGCATAAAGGGAGCGGCCAAGAGCAGAGAGCTGGCATATTGGCTGCTGATATCGCCAGCAAGATTGTATTTGCCTCCAGAGAGCTGACAGCCGGTGATGCTGAGCAGGTTGCCACTCAGAGATATCTCTGCCCCCATCGCCTGCAGAGCCTGGCTGAGCGGCGCGTAACCCCTCTCAATGAGGATATCCGAGACCCAGAGCTGAGAGGTGATTCCGGCTTGGCTCGCCAAAAAGCTGAGCCAAAAGCGAAAACCGGTAGCGTTATACTGAAAATTGTAATAATGTTCGGAGGCGGCAAAAAGCCCCTCATCAAAGAGGAATTCGCGCCTGGTCCCAGTCCCCGAAATCCGGTAGCCAAAGCTAATCAGAGCGCCTTCCAGCTCGCGCAGGTCCCCGCAGGGATTGTAGTTATAGATGCTGAGATTGCGTCTCTGATAAGCCATCAAGAGCAGTATGCGCTGCAGGATGGATTTTGAGCCGGGAATCTTCACTTAGGCTTCCTCCTCTTTTTTTGCTATCTTCCCTCTTGACAAAATCCTGTCAAGAGCAAATTTGGGAAAAATGATCATTAACTAAAGGAAGCTTCATGAACACACGTCCTTCTTGGCAACAGTATTTCATGCGCATGGCCTTTTTGGTCTCCACCCGCAGCACCTGTATCCGCAGAGCTGTAGGCGCCGCTTTGGTAAGAGACAATCAGATTATCTCTACCGGTTATAATGGCAGTCCCAAAAACAGTCCTCATTGTAAGGATGTAGGCTGCCTGAGACAGCAGCTCAAGGTGCCGCCTGGCGAGAAACATGAGCTCTGCCGGGGTGTGCACGCGGAGCAAAACGCCATCATCCAGGCCGCTATCAATGGCAGCAGCACCAGAAACGCTGTGCTGTACTGCACACATCAACCTTGCTCGATCTGCGCCAAGATCCTCATCAATGCTGAGATCAGGCAGATTTATATAGCAGAAAGTTATCCGGATGAGCTCGCTCTGGAGCTGTTTCGGGGAGCCGATATCGATCTGATCCTCTTTGATCATGAGACTGGTGAAAGTAAGAGGATAGTCTAAAGGTGTTTAGGAAGTTTTCCGTAAAAGATCTGATCCTGATCGCGGCTTTGGCTGCCATCGGAATCTCGATCAAACCCATTGTAGGGCCTCTGGTAAAGATGATTTCCGCCCCCTTGGGCATACCCGGTGGCTCTTTTGCGGGCGGTTTTTATATGATGTGGCTGGTCCTGGCCGTGATGATGGTAGGCAAAGGCGGTAGCGGCACTCTCTTTGGCGTCTTGCAGGCAATCGGAGTAATGATCTTTCCTTTTGCCGGCAATCAAGGCGCCATCTCGCTGATCACATATACCGTTCCTGGCATTTTGGCAGATCTCATCTTCCTGCTCTTCGTATATCGCAAGCATCTCATAGTTCATCTGCTGATGTGTGCGGTGGCCAATATGGCTGGAGCGGTGCTCTCGGCGGTGCTGATCTTCCGGCATCCACCCTTGATTTTGATTGGAATTGCCAGTATAGCGCTCGCTTCGGGCATTGTGGGCGGCTATCTCAGCTACAGCATCTATTTTAGTCTAAAGAAAATGAGGATAATATGAAAGTATATCTAATTATAATAATCGTCTTGTGCCTGCTGGCACCGCTCTCTGCGCTCGTGATAGTGGATAATCAAGGAATCAGTCATGACTACCCCTATGAAACCTTTTTCCGCATCCAGGGCCAGGAATTTCAGACTACCAAAGAGCTGGATGGCGAGACTATCACCACCACCTGGAAGGGTATCCGTTTTGACAAGTGGCTGAAGGAGCAAAAGCTGGGTGATTTCTCCAAGATCGCGCTGCAATCTGGAGACAGTTTTGAAGGCGACTTTGCCAAGATCAAGTTCATTTCGGGGGACCGTTATGAGATGACTTTCAACCGCGCCGAGTGGGATACTCTGACCTGCTGGCTGGCTTATAGCCAGGATGGCGAGCTCTTCCCCAAAGAGCAATTCCGCATCATTTTCCCGCATTTATACAGCCAATTCTGGGTGCGTGATCTCCAGGAGGTGCGTCTGGAAGACTACCAGGAGAATCCCATGCCGCAGAAACTTACGTCCATGAGCATCTTCTTCATGGAACAAAAACTGATCACGGACCCCAAGCCTTTTGTGAAAATGCGGGGCTATCGCTTTGACGATTTTATCGGCGAACTCAGTGAGAATCCCATCAAAGAAGTCCTGATTTACAGCGCAGATGGCCTCATCCAGAATCTCAGCTATCCCAAGCAGCTTTCCGGTGCGGTCCTGCAGATCGATGAAAACGGGAAATATAACCTGAAAAGCCCGCAAATCCCCGGCGGCATGTGGATGAAAGACGTGATCTATCTGCAATGCGATGCCAGAGCTTTGATCGATATGAAATACTTCTCCAAGCTGGTTCCACTGGCCAAAACCCTGGCATGGCCGTTAGGTCCGGAAACAAAACTAAAGCTTAACTTTTACCAGCACAGCGAAGTCGTTGATCTGAGCGAAGCCTTAAGTGAACCCATGATCTTTGAAGGAACCACAGATTTCGAGCTCTTGCCCTAAGCTGCAGATTTCGGCCTTAAGCCTCAGATTTCCAGAAACGGAAGGCTCAATCTGGGAAGACCTCAGTTTTACAGCTTCTGCAGGAGAAATTCTGGCCATCACAGGGGCCAATGCCTCAGGAAAGACCTGCCTGATTCAGGCTTTGTGCGGCATCATACCCCAGAGCATCACAGCCGAGCTGGCTGGGACTATCGTCTTTGATTCCATCAATCTGCGGGAGCTTCCGCTCTGTGAGATATACCGCTATATGAGCGTAGCCCTCAGCGATGCCAGAGCCCAGATGATGTTTCCCTCCTCGGAGCTTGAGATCGCCTTTGCCTTGGAAAATATGGGTTTACCCGCGACTGAGATCAGACAAAGAATTGACCAGGCCGCGGCTTATTTTGGCTTTACCGGTCTCTTACAGCAGGATTCCCAAAAACTCAGCGGTGGAGAGCAAAGATTGCTGCTCTTTGCCATCTGCGAGGCTATGCACAGCCCCATCCTGCTCTTTGATGAACCTGAAGCGGGCCTTTCGCAGGGCTCTATGGCTCTCTTGACACGGTGGCTGAAAGAACTGAGGGCAGCGGGCCGGATCGTGATTATCGCCACTCACAACGATGAGCTGACTGAGCTGGCCGACCAAGCAATCAACTTGAGCATATAGATGTTTGAACTGCACAAGCTCAACTTTTCCTATCCGCGTCGCCAGCCCCTCTTTGAGCAGCTTTCTTTAAGTTTGCCAGAGCAGGAGAATATCCTCTTACAAGGCGAAAACGGCTGCGGCAAAAGCACCTTACTAAAGCTGATCTCAGGAAAGCTCCAGCCCTTAAACGGAGAGATCAAGCGACCCGAAGCCTATTTCTACCTGCCACAAGAGGTGGAAAACCGGATTTTGGGCATCAATCTGTCCCAGGACCTGCAGCTTTGGGAAATGGCAGGACTGGATCTGACAAAACTCAAGAGCCATCCCCTGGTAGCAAACTTCCCCGCTGAGTATTGGGAATTGCCCTTGAGAGAGCTCTCCCAGGGCAGCAAGCAAGCTTATCTGCTCAGCATCGCCTTTTGCCACACCCGCCACTATCTACTCCTGGATGAGCCTTATCCCGCTTTGGATAAAGAGCGCCGGCAGATCCTGACCGAAGAACTCTCCCAAAGGCGTGGAATGCTTGTGGTGAGCCATTTTAAGCCTGAACTCAGCTTTGACAGGATCCTGACTCTGCAGAAGGGGAATCTGCAATGAAATCGCTCACGCACCCCCTGTCTTTCATCATCTTGTGCATCTTTTACAGCAGCTTATCCATCGCCCTGCAACGCCCTGTGCAACTCCTTTGGTTGATGCTTTGGGCCTGGCTCTTGGATTGGCGTGAAGGGCCATCAGCTTTACTATTGCGCCTTCGAGGACTGAGGAAGATGCTCTGGCTCATAGTTTCGGTGAGCATCATCCAGCTCATCTTCCGCAGAGGCGGGACGCTTGTATTCGAGCTTGGCCCCTTTAAAATCTACAGCGATGCAGTGAATTACGCCCTTATGATCAGCCTGCGCCTCATGGTGATTTACTTTTGTGCGCGCAGCTTGACCAAGCTTGATTTCAGTGGCTATCGCGCTGCCTTCAGTAAGATTCATCTGCCGGAGGAGCTGTCTTTTATGATCTCTTACATGGTGCATCTCATTCCCGAGCTGAGCCTGCGCTTCAAAGAGCAGATGGCAGAACTGCGCGAGCGTGGCCTGAAGCTGAAAAAGATGAAACTGAAGGCCAAGCTAACTGTCTATAAGATCCTGGCCTTGTCCAGCCTGGCGGATATCATTCTGCAAAGCGGGCAGCAAGCTATCGCGCTGGAATTGAGAGGTTTTCGCAGTAGCGGCAAACGCAGCTCTCTGCATATTCTCGGCTTTGGTCCATGGGATTTGGGCATCCTGATTGCCCTCATTGTGCAAGGCATCATTCTCTTTGGGATTTTATAGATTGCCGGATATGGCATAGAAATTGCATATAGTATCTAAAGATATGAAAATAGAGAAAGAAAGAAACCCGCAGCTCGACCCCGAAGAGCTCAAATGGGGCGAGCCCGCACAAGATAATAAACGCAAGCAGATCTATATTATTGCGATTTTACTGCTGCTCTTTGTGGTAGTAGGGATTCTGAGCGTCCAGCAGGGCGGCAGATCAGCGAAGAATCGTATCCAGAATTTGGAAGAAGAAAATGAGCTGCTCAGGGCCAAAGTGGAGCAATATGCCGCTACTGTCGATTCCATTTACAGCATGCTCGATTCTCTGGGACTGACCCATAAGAATGAAAGGGATTATCCTTATTACAGCGGTGGTGCTACGGAAAACCTTGGCTCTTCCCACGATCCCCGTTTGAAACTGCAGATGGAAAATCTGGAGCAAAAGCTCTCTGTAATCCTGGCTTATGTCGAGCCCAAATTCCCCTCTTTAGCGATGTCGGGCTTGGATGATCTTGGCACAATCGGCGATATACCCTCCATCTATCCCACTTTTGGCAGGATTTCCGATGCCTGGGGCTCACGCATTCATCCCATCACCAATAATCTGGAATTTCATGAAGGCATCGATATCTCAAATCAGACCGGTACTCCGATCTACGCCACAGCCGCCGGAATGGTCACAAGCACCGAATATACCAGCGGTTATGGCAAACACCTCATCATCGATCATGGCAATGGCTACAAAAGCCTGTACGCCCACCTTTACAATTACAAAGTTAAGGAAGGCGAAAGCGTGAGCAAGGGCCAAATCATCGGCCTGATGGGAGATACCGGATATTCCACCGGCCCCCATCTGCACTATGAGGTGCATTACAAGCAGGGCAAATTGAATCCGGCGAATTTCCTGAACCGGAGCCCGCAATATGCCTCCCATTAAAAGACAAGCCTGGCTGATCACAAACCACGCCCCCTCCCAAATAGTTTCTGGATATGAAAACATAACAGGCGAGATCATCGCGGTGGATAAGGGCTTGGAATGGGTGCATCGTCTGAACCTCAGCCCAGCTCTGATCATAGGTGATCTGGATTCTCTGGATCCCAAAATCCTGGCCTTATACCCGGATACCCCCCTCATCCGGCACAAATCCGAGAAGAACGAAACCGATACCGAACTCGCCATCACCTGGTGCATAGCCCAAGGCTATAGCAAGATAGTGGTTTGCAACGATATGCAGGGTAGATTTGACCACAGCGCCGCCATCATCCAGAATCTGATTATGGGCCATCGAGAGGGGATCGACATCAGTATAGAAAGCGAAATGCAGAGCTGCTTTTTTCTGGGCTCCGAGACCACAATTTCTTCTAAAAAAGGCGATCTGCTTTCACTGATCTCATACAGCGAAACCAGCCATTTTATCAGCTCTACTGCCCTGCAATATCCGCTAACGGATCTCACCCTTCAGCAGCATCAAAGCCGCGGAATCAGCAATGTACTGCTGGCAGACAAATGCCTGATCAAGCTGAAAAGTGGCTTGGTCCTGGCGATAGTTACTAAAGTACAAGCTTAGCTCTATCTTAATATCCTGGCAGATCACTATGAGATAAGCTCGGTCGTTTTTGGGTTTAAATAAAGTCAAAACAGGCCTGCGTATTTATTCATAGCGAGATAGCCCGCAGTCTAATCAATACTGGAAACATAAAATAATCCTTGACTGGATCTGCTCAATGTATTTTATCGTGATTACTCAGTTTAAAACAATCAGCCTTATCTACATATTGTGAGCGGCAAAAGCCTGCTAATAGATATCCGAAGAAAATATAGAAAGATGACTTGGGGTTTTACACCAGGATTTGGCACGTAAACAGCTAAGTGTTCACGAGGAGAAATAATGCAGATCAATAAGAGATTCTTACTTGGCGCAATGTTGCTCGCATTTTTTGCTGGCTTGTGTGCTGAGATAAAAGTAAAGGCGATCTATCCGCCCACTTTCTATGACAGCATGATGGTGGAGGACGGCCTGATGGTCACCACTCAAATCATTAACGATAATTACTGTACGATGAAGGTTTACAACTCCCAAGACCCCGCTTCACCAGAGCTGCTTTCGACTACGACCGTGCGGCACGCTATGCCACGAGATCAGAGACTCTACCGCTCGCATGTTTACATCCCGGACCTCTGGGGCCACAGGCTGCGCCGCTATAGCCTGCTCAATCCCGAGAGTCCCGTACTAAACTACGAATACGCATTCAACATGGTAGGCTACCGCGATATGGCCTTCAGCGGCAATTACCTATATATGGCAACCCAGTCCCTGGGCCTCAGAGTGGTCGATATCGCCAACGAAAACAGCGCTATAGAGGTGGGCCACTTCGCCAGTGGCGATCCCTTGTTCCGGGTTTGGGCGCAGGAAAACAGGGCTGCGGTGCTCAGCTACAATCTTGCCAGCGAGATCGCTGTAGTGAAAATGCTGGATATCTCCAACCCTGTCAATCCCGTTTTCACAGGTGTCATCGAGCTACCTGGCTACTATTACAATGACCCCATAGAAATAGTGTTTTATCAGGATCTTCTTTATTTGAGCCGCTTTGCCACCAGCACCAAGGTCTATAACCTTCAAAACCCGGGAAACCCCTTGTTTGTAGGCAATCTGGAATACGGCTTCACCTATAGCTTGATCCAGGACGATGTCCGCTATTGCAATTCGGGTGGGTTTTTCCGCATCCAGCATTTGACGAATCCGCTCGCTCCTGCAGATATTGCGACATTTGAGATTCGCAACTCCACTGAACAGCACTATATCATCGATCTGCCCTACGTATATTTGATCACAGACGGCGTCTCCTTTTGCCTTGACCTGAGCGATCTGTCCCCATCTGAACACCTGATTTATACCTATGATACCCGCTTGGGTGGAAATGCGCTGGCAGAATCGCAAAACCGGCTTTATTATAATGGCACCATCGCCCAATTGACACCTCAGGGAGACCTCTATGGACCGCAGCCCTGTGCAGGGCTTGTTGGCGTCGGGGATATCAAAGCTGACCAGGGGATTTTGCACACCATCAATTCTGGCGGGATGAGCTGCAGCCTATATTCTATAAACGATCCAGATAATCCCATCCTGCTGTCCACGATTCCTGGAAACGCTACAGAAAGCTTCCTCTTCGGCGAATATATCTTTATCCGCAGCAGTAGTGGCATCAGATGCTTCAGTATATCCGATGTGACCGAGCCCATATATTTATTCACCCTAAACGAAAACGCCAAAACGCTGACCATGACCGACGACATCATCTGGATAGCATATCAAAATTCGTTGATTACTTACAGGATAACGAATAGGCAAGCGCTCCAGATCTGTTCCCATGCCCTTGAGGTGAGCCCAACGGCTTTCACCCACTGCCTCGCCAAACGCGGCGACTATATCTACATAAGCGGAGCTCGCAACGAAATCCTGGTCTATGATGTCTCGGACCCCTATGCAACCGTTTATGCGGGACATGCACTCCTGCCAATGCCTTACGATGCGTCGGACCGGGCTCCCTGGTTCACATCGGACGGCAATATGCTGATCGTCACCGGATTGGCGAATCAAGGGGTGCTCTATGATCTCACCGACCCCAGCTCCCCGGAATATCTGGCTCATCAAAACCTTCCCTATAAACCCTTTAGGATCGTCTTCAGCCAAGACTGTTTCCTCTTCAAATACTCGAACATCATCTATTGTATGCAAACGCAAAGTCCGTCAGCAGCCTCGGATCCTGTCTTAATCCCGGGCCCCAGACTGAGCGCAGGTCCGAATCCATTTTCAGAATCTGTTTCGCTAAGCATTGAACTGAACGAGACCAAGTCTGGCTCGATCCAGAGACCGGAAATCCAGATTTATAATATTAAGGGGCAAAAGGTCCGAACCCTGGATATAAAAAATCTTGGACAAGGTCTGCACAGCGTCATCTGGGATGGCAGAGACAAAAGCGGAACTGCCTGTCCCAATGGCATCTATTTGGCCAGCTTCAGTGTGAATGGCCGCAGCAAAGGCTGCCTCAGGCTGTCATTGATTAAATAGACGTAGGGGCGTTGGGCATAACGCCAGAATACACGATTTTTTGTTTGATATTCGCCGCCATGGGCTCTCACCGGAAGCCCCTACTAATGCCTTCAATTTGCTTTCAATTCGTCTTCGACTCGAGATAACTCGAAATCTCAAGTCAACTCGAGTCGAAGACCCGTTAATAGCAAGTCCATTTGACAAGTGTGCTGCCAGTCTTCACGATGCTCTGGAACCTAAAACATAGGAATTAATATTCTTTCTTTCTCGGTGGACAAAACCCTCATCTAATCAAGGTTTGGGCTAGGATCAAAGCAAAGCATAACTTACTATATTGCCCAGTTTTAAAGTTTTTATTTGCCACATCCAAGAATCTGCTTAGGTTTTGAATGTTGATTCGAATGTAAGAAAATCGTGATACTCGATTTGAAAGACAGTAATGTAATTTATTTTTACTGAGCTACTATACACACTGCCGGGATAGTAATCTCATAACAAGGCAGCTTGCTATATATAGAAGTGCGCCTAAAAGATAAGCTGAAAATGAATACAAGAGGTCTTATGACCCTACTATAAATATGTGAAAATTGAGGACATGAGAATGTTCTCTATATAATATGAAGAACAAAGTTTTGGAATATATACCAGATATTTGTTACTCAAACTTAGCTAAAAATTAAATCTAAGGAGATTCAAATGAAAGAGCTAAGATTTCTCATACTGATTATCGCCATCAATCTGATCGCGATGAGTATTTTATCTGCATTTATCAAACCCAATTCGCCCGAATATGATGCCTGGAAACGGGATCAAATAAAACCCCTCTCAATCTCTGAAAAAGCAAAAATAACCACTTCAAACATTGGGGCATCTAACATGCCACAAAGGGATTGCCCTCTTTTGGTTCCTTTGGATAATACTTTTACACTGGCTATGTCTCCCAATGACGATGGCTATACCAATACGCTCACACTGCCCTTTGTTTTCTCCCTCTATGGAGAACCCTATACATCTTTTTGGATTAACAATAACGGCAATGTGACTTTTGATGAGGGATTATACGAATACGATCCCTGGGGATTTCCTTCAGGAGATAATCCTATGCTTGCTCCTTTCTTTGCCGATGTGGATACCCGTGGCGCAGGAGCTGTGTGGTACAAGGTTGAGCCCAACCGCGTGATCGTGATTTGGGATCATGTGGGCTATTATGGCTCCAATATTGACAAGCTGAACAGCTTTGAATTAATCTTCACCGATGGTACAGACCCCTCTATCGGTCTGGGCAATACAGTAGCCTTTAGCTATGCTGATATGGCCTGGACTACGGGCGACGCGTCGGGAGGATCCAATGGTTTTGGAGGATACCCTGCCACGGTCGGTATCAATAAGGGTGACAATGTAGCCTTTGCCCAAATTGGAAGATTCGATCATGCCGGCATTGACTATGACGGTCCCTTCGATAATAGTGATGGAGTTGATTGGCTGGACTGCAAGGTATTTTATTTCAATACTGGTAGTACCGGTGGTTCGGAAGATGCTGTCTTGATTATCTACGAAAGCACCTATCCGGAAGTTCTGGCAGGTATCGATCCCCCCGCAGGAGTGGACCCTGAAGATCCCAATACCGATGTATATTATGCGGGATATAATGGAGCAGGTAACGAAAACGTGCAGTATCCCGTCGGTGCGGGCATCTGGAGAGGATGGATTTACTATAACGACGCCTGGCATCCTGCCGATGTCTCCCCCGTAAATGGCCCCGGAACCATGGTATTCTCTGATGTGCCCTTTAATGGCCTATTTACAGCACCGGATAATGTACCTTTCCTGCTCGTGAGAGAAGATGATACACTGCCGGTGGAACTAAGCAGCTTCACCGCAACCCAGACCGCTCAAAACTTCGTAAAACTCACCTGGATTTCACAATCTGAAACCGGCCTGCTGGGATACCGCATATATCGCAACCAGGAAAACACCCAACACAGCGCGCTGGTGCTCACACCCATGCTGATCGATGCTACAAACACCAGTACCACCCATATCTACGACTATACCGATCCCGAAGTAGAGACCGGGCACAAGTATTGGTATTGGCTGGAAAGTGTGGATTTTGGCAGCAGTGAATTCTATGGCCCCGTGAGCTATCTGGTGGAAGAAAATGCACCTGCTCTGACTCCGGAGCAGACCGTGATGAAGAATGCCTATCCGAACCCCTTCAAAGCCGTTAGCGGCACCACCATCGAAGTGGACGTGAAGGACAACGATGGCGGACGCGTAGCGATCTATAACCTGGCCGGACAGGAAGTGAAATCTTTCCCTGTAACACCCGGTAACAACAACATCAATTGGGATGGTAAAGACTATAGCGGCAACAAATGCGCTACAGGTGTTTACTTCTACAAACTGAGTACATCGTCCTTGAACCAGACCCGCAAGATGTTGATCATCAAATAAGTAGATAGTATCAATACAGTTCTCAGAGCTCCGGGGATCCGGAGCTCTTTTTTGTCTTGAAAAGACCTTTGCAGACATCACACCGCAAGGTGGCAGTGGTGTTTTTATCTGAAGATAGCCTATAATAATTAAGGCTGGTCTAAGCTACACTCAAAATACCAGTCCAAGGCTGAGGCTTGGCTGCCGTCTGCACCTCTTTTGAAGCAGAAATACCTTTGGAGCTCTCCATCCGTAATATTCATGATATGCTTGTAAAAGGCTGCTGTGCATATCGCCCTAATCGATAACTGTAAGAAATAGGGGTATTTATTTAGCTAATTCAGAACACATGTACAAAAATCTGATCAATTCATTGGACATTCGAACGTAGATTAACCATGCTTAATAAATCATCTCCTTGAGATTTGAAAAATTATTTGTTTGAGAAACATCAGAAGCAAGCCGCGTGTTATATCGAGCTTGTAGGGGAATCCATGAAAAACAGATAGTGCTTTATGAGGTGAAAATTAAAAATATAATTTGACACAAATCTGATTATATTTATTTTCGTTTTTGAAAGATGTATGGCTCTGAATTGAATGCCTGGCTCAGTCACTTGCTTGTGGATTTTAGGCTTGCGTCTTATATTTTACATTTGCAATAATAGTAGTGTTTGCTTTTATACTCAGTGTTGTGATCTGAAAATTCGAATGAGATTTACTCAATACTACAGGGTTACGGCCTTGTAAACAGGAAAGTTCGTTCTTATTCTTGACTGAATTGACCGCAGGTCAGGTAAGATAATAGGTCCTATGACCTTGATATAAAGCGTAAAATGCGAGAACAAAAAGATGTTCTCATGTAACAGGTGTAGCAATGAGTTGGAATTTATCCCAACCTACGTGTCCCTAACTTAGCTAATAATCAAATCTAAGGAGATCATTATGAAACAGCTAAGGCTTATTCTACTGTTTATCGCAATCAATCTGATCGTGATAAGCTCGTTATCTGCAATATTGACCCCTGATTCTCAAGAATATGATGCTTGGAAACTTGAACAGATTAAACCCACTGCAGCTCTTGACAATGCAAAATTTATAGTTTCACCGCTTGGGAAGCCTAGTGCGCCACAAAAGGATTGCCCTCTTTTGATTCCTTTGGATAACACTTTTACACTGGCTATGTCTCCCAATGACGATGGCTACACTGCTAAGCTCACACTACCCTTTGTCTTTCCCCTCTATGGAACAGATTATACTTCTTGTTGGGTAAACAATAACGGCAATGTGACTTTTGATTACGGATTATACAGCTACACTCCCTGGGGATTTCCCTCAGGTAATAATCCCATGCTTGCTCCCTTCTTTGCTGACGTGGACACCCGTAACGGAGGAGGGGCTGTATGGTATAAGATCGAATCCAACCGTATGATCATAATTTGGGATCATGTGGGCTACTTTAGTAGTCAAATAGACAAACTCAATACCTTCGAATTGATCTTCACCGATGGCACAGACCCTACCATTGGAATGGGTAACACAGTAGCCTTCAGCTATGCTGATATGGCTTGGACCACAGGAAGCGCGTCTGGTGGACAAAATGGTTTTTATGGATCTGCTGCCACAGTCGGTATCAATAAGGGTGACAATGTGAACTATGCCCAAATCGGAAGATTCGATCACCCCGGCATAGATTATGACGGTCCCTTCAATAATAATGATGGAGTTGATTGGCTGGACTGCAAAGTATTCTATTTTGATACTGGTAGTTCGGTACAAGATGCTACCTTGATTTACTACCCCAGCACCTATGAAGATGTTTTGGATGAGGTAGATCCCCCCACCGGAGTGGATCCTGAAGATCCCAATACTAATGTATATTATGCAGGATATAATGGCACAGGTATCGAGAACCTGCAATATCCCGTAGGTGAGGGTATCTGGTATGGATGGATTTACTATAACGACGTCTGGCATCCGGCTGATGTTTCCCCTATAACCGGCCCCGGTACAATGGTATTCTCTAATGTGCCCTTTGAAGGCACATTTACAAATCCAGATAATGTACCTTTCTTGCTCGTGAAAGAAGATGATACTCTGCCGGTGGAACTAAGCAGCTTCACCGCAAGCCAAACCGCCCAAAACTTCGTTAGTCTCACCTGGATATCACAATCTGAAAATGGTCTTTTGGGATATCGTCTGTATCGCAATGGCCTTGACAGCCAACAGACAGCGATGCTGATCACACCTGTAATGGTCGGTGCTACAAATACCAGTACCACTCAAGTCTATAACTACATAGACCCCGAAGTCGAGCCCGGTAACACTTACTGGTATTGGCTGGAAAGCGTAGATTATGGCAGCAGCAATTTCTACGGCCCTGTCAGATTTGTGGTGGAAGAAAATACCCCTGAAGTGAATCCCGAGCAGACCGTGATGAAGAGTGCCTATCCGAATCCCTTCAAAGCCATCGATGGCACCACCATCGAAGTGGATGTGAAGGACAACGATGGCGGCAAAGTGACGATCTACAACCTTATCGGCCAGGAAATACAATCCTTCTCAGTAACTCCTGGTAACAACAACATCAATTGGGATGGTAAAGACAGCCGCGGCAAAAACTGCTCCGCCGGCGTTTATTTCTACAAACTGAATACATCGTCCTTGAACCAGACCCGCAAGATGTTAATAATCAAATAACATAGTCTCAATACAGTTCTCAGAGCTCCGGGGATCCGGAGCTCTTTTTTGGTTTGCCCAGAATGCTTTCTGCGCCGATGGACTGAAAGAAGTCCTGACGCCTAATCAGCGGGAAGTCAACACGAGATCAAGGGCGTTGCTGGCAACGGCAAGGTCTGAAGTAAGAAGC
>JAJBAY010000115.1 GCA_020532515.1 Candidatus Cloacimonadota bacterium
AGATGGATAATGCTGGTAACAACAACAGAAAACCTGCCCGAACACCTGAAAATAAAATCGATGTTTTCCATGATCGAGATCACACACAAGATCCAGATATCCCCAAAAGGCCTGATCAAAGGTTTTCTGGAGCGAAAACGCAATGAACACCAGGAAGCCTATGACAAGCTGGTTGAAAGTGCCCCAAGTGAAGCCCATGCCATTATCGGCGTGAAACACTGCACTACAACGCATACATTCCCCGAGGGGACTTTCCTCTTTATCACCTATATAGGGACACCGGTAGTACTCGAAGAAAGAAATGTGCAGCAATAAAAATCCCCATGCTAGTGGGAGATATCCTCAACTTTGACTTCGGTCACCAGCGCAGGCAGATCCCAGGCACCCCCTGGGAATCCCATACAAAGTCCTGTAGTCGTATAGTGTGCATCGACAAAATTCCTACCGTCCCATACCCATTCCTCCCTGTCCCAACAGTCGCCCAGACCCCTGCCTTTATAGGAGGTGAATAGACGCAACGTACCGTCTTCGGCGATAAACAGTCCGCTGGCCTGCATAATCATTTTCGGTTCAAACGGCGGTTTCACATTGATCAGCCAAAAGGCGTCGGCATAGTTGTATGCTGCCCTCCAGCACTCCTGCGATGCGACTGCCAGTTGATCCGTCACTTTGTAGACCCTTAACGTCTCTTTTGCCTCTTCCGCGCTCATCCAGCATTCACTCTGCTCACCATCTTCTGCATAATATTTTCCCAGCAGGTATTGCAACAATTGTTTATCTTTCTCAGTAAAGGCCACTTCGGGAGGAGTACTGCCGGCTTTGAAGTCAGCATAGATCCTGGGAGCACGAATCACCGGTTTCGATTTTGGCCGAAGAACACTTCCCTCATCTCGCTCTCCTTTTTTATAGAGAGCACCGACAGTCCCTACACGTTTTTGATAATCATCCATCTTCAACATGGATGCAAAAGAACCTTTTTGGGAAAAGTCCCATCGATAAGTATCCCCATAGATAAACCCGATCTGCTCCCCATTCCTCAAGGCATTGATGATAATATCCGTCTGTGCCTGGGGCAGTTTTTGGGAGATATCTATGAGATAGGTCTGCTTCCCAACAGACATTTTCAACGTACGGTTTTTCAAGGTATTGAGATCACTCTCCTCCTCACTCTCTGCGATCTGTATATATCCGTCTATTTGACTCTGTGCACCGGCTTTTCTCTCAAACAACATAGAGAGCGGAAAATACCTGTTGTCCAGAGTATATTCCGTATAGCCTGCCATTCTGCATGTATGGGTATTGTCACATACGACCTGCCAATCTTTGTGGCTGAAGCTCTCGCTTGCATCAACCGTCAAACTTCCTATCATCAGAAGTACCAAAGCGCTTTTCATTCCCTCTTCCCCCCTCTTTTTTCTCTATCCCCATTCTCCCTGACCTCAGAGAACTCGAAATGCCTTTTGCTTCCTCATTATAAAAAGAGTTATCTGAGTGGCCGCTGTAAGGTTTTGCCCGCTGCTGCAGAACCTTTCACACATGATGACTCTTCTCATCGCGACAAAACCGGCAATCCGTAGCAAAAGATTGATATCCTCATAAAGTTTTGATACAATTAAAGAGTGGTGTGAAGTAAAAGATATCGCTTTATAAAAGAGGGGTATTGTCTGTGCGGTCAAAGACTCAAAGATCATTTTTCAAAATGGACACTCGTAAAGAGAGAAATTTTTATTAAATGATAATTTTTATTACTAAATTATAAGTGTTATTCGAATATAATTACTTATCAATTTTATAAGGAGAACATATGAAAATGAACAAAATCATCGCTGCATCACTTGTAGCATCATCTGTGTTATTTGCCAACCCATTAATAGAAAAAGCAAAAACAATGGGGCTTCAGGCGATACCTGAAAATCAGAGTGAACTTTTAAAGATCACCGATCCAAACGGTACGATCACACCTGAGAGAGTGGAGCTTGGAAAAAAACTCTACTTTGAACCCAGACTTTCAAAAAGTGGGATCATCTCCTGTAATACCTGTCACAACCTTGGACTGGGAGGAGCAGACGGTGTGCCGACGGCTGTAGGTCACATGTGGGTCGCAAACCCTCACCACCTGAACTCACCGACTGTTTATAATGCCGTATTCTTCAAGTCTCAGTTCTGGGACGGTAGAAGCCCGCACCTTGAAGATCAGGCAGGGGGGCCTATGCAGGCGGCACCTGAGATGGCTTCACCGCCAGCACTGGTTGTAGACAGAGTCAACTCTATCCCTGAGTATGTAGAAGAGTTTAAAAAGGCGTACGGCAAAGAGGTAAAAGTGGATTTCGCAACGATCACTTCAACGATCGGTATCTTTGAAAGAACACTGGTAACGCCTTCAAGATACGATGAATTCCTCAACGGTAAAGAGGATGCATTGACGAAAGAAGAGCAGGAAGGTCTTCAGGTATTTATAGATCAGGGTTGTACAACATGCCACAACGGGATAGCGCTTGGCGGGTCAATGATGCCTTTCCCAATGGTAAAACCATACAAATTTGCCAATGTAGGTGACTTCAAAGGTGACAAGAACGGTATGGTAAAAGTATCTACACTGAGAAACATTACTGAGACTGCACCATACTTCCACAACGGACAGATCTGGAGCCTGAAAGAAGCAGTTCAGGAGATGGGAACTACGCAGCTTGGAAAAGATATCTCTGATGCCGATGCAGAAAAGATCGTGACATTCCTCAAAGCGCTCAAAGGTAAAAAACCTGAGATCGTTTACCCGCAACTCCCGGAAAGCACGCTTTCTACTCCAAAACCGGATTTCAAATAATCCATAAAAGAGTCCCTCCGGGCTCTTTTGCTTATCACTCCTCTCTCAACTTCTTTCAGCTATGATAACCCTATGGCTTATTATCTGATACTGATACAATTTTTCCTGGCACTGATCGCGCTCTTTCTTTTCTGGAAGAGTATTGAATACTTTATAGGTATGTGGCGGTACAAAAAGTTCAAAACCATGCCTTTGCCGCAGAGCTACAGAGAAATACTCCTCTCTCTGCCCCACTACCTTGACCTGACCGGTGATCTCAGAGAGAAGATCCACACACGCATCCTTCTCTTTATCGACCGAAAAGAGTTTGTCGGTGCGCAGATGGAGATCACTGAAGAGATCAAAGTGATCATCGCCTTTTACGCCTCGCTTGTACGGCTGGGGTTTGCCCTGGACGAACACGATAAAGTCGCAACGATCATCGTCTATCCGGAAGATTTTATCGTCGACCGCTCCTCTACCCACAACGGCATTCATACGAACAGGACCTCCCTGCTTGCCGGAGAATCTGCCAACAGAACGGTCGTACTCTCCTGGAAGGATATCAGACACCATATCGCCAGCGGCAGCAAAGAGAACGTCATTATCCACGAGTTTGCCCATGAGCTGGACTTTGAGGACGGGATGCCTGACGGTACTCCGGAATTATCAAATTATGCAGACTATCCCAGGTATGCCCAGGCCTTCTCCAATGCCTTTATCATCCTCACCAAACAGGTCAAACGTAACCTCATCACCGAACAGGCTGCTTTTCTTGGCAGCTATGCATTGGAAAATGAAGCAGAGTTCTTTGCGGTCTGTTCAGAACGGTTCTTTATGGCCCCGCATGCGCTAAAGAGACTTTTCCCCGATATCTATGAGGAGCTTCGCAAGTTTTACAGACTCGATACCGCACTTATGTTTAAAGCCCCGTAATCGCCCGGATCTCGTCAGCATAGAGGATCTCCTCTTCTGCCAGTTTGTCAGAAAGTGCGATGATCTCCTTTTGGTGCGTTTTGAAAAGCGCCAGCATCTCCTGCTCTTTGTCGCCGATGAGCTTTCTTACCTCATCGTCGATCAGTTTCGCCGTCGCTTCGCTGAAGTCTCTGGGCAATGCCATTTCGCGCCCCAGGAAAACATGCTCTTCCCCTTTCTGGTAGTAGACAGGCCCGAGCAGTTCGCTCATCCCCCACTGGCTCACCATATGTGTCGCCAGGGTAGTCGCTGATTTAAGGTCATCGGCTGCTCCCGATGAGAGGTCGCCGAGCAGCGTAAGCTCCGCCACCCTTCCCCCGAGCATCACCCCGATCTTGTCCAGCAGATAGGCTTTGGGGAAGTTCCTGATATCTTTGAGCGGCAGCTGCTCTGTCATCCCCAATGCCTGCCCTCTGGGCACAATACTGACTTTCTCTATCGGGTCGGCATGCTCCAACAGAAGTGCCGCCAGGGCATGGCCGCTCTCATGGATCGCAACACGCTGCTTCTCCTTCTCATCCAGCACAAACTCCTGCTCGACCCCCATAATGATACGGTCACGCGCATAGAAGAGGTCATCCTGGGAAACACGTTCTTTCCCTTCCCTGGCTGCATGCATCGCTGCTTCATTCACAAGATTTGCCAGGTCCGCACCGCTGAATCCGATGCTCATCTTGGCGATTTTTTCAAGGTCTATCGTCTCATCCTGACGTACTTTGGCCATATGTATCTTCAATATTTTTTTGCGTGCCTCGATATCGGGAAGCACCAGGGTGATCTTGCGGTCAA
>JAJBAY010000022.1 GCA_020532515.1 Candidatus Cloacimonadota bacterium
CAAGGGCGTGGTTTACAACGAGATGAAAGGTGCCTTTTCCTCTGTGGATAGCATCGTAAACAGATTCTGCCAACACACCCAATTCCCGGATACCCCTTATGGCTATGAAAGCGGGGGCGATCCTGATGCGATTCCGGAGCTCACACATGAGAAGTTTCTGGCCTTCCATCAGAAATATTATCACCCTTCCAATAGCAAGATCTGGCTTTATGGAGACATGGATATCGAGGCCTGTCTAAAGCTGATCGATGGCGAATATCTCACTGAATTTGATGATCCGGGGACCCGTCTGGAATTTCCTTTTCAAGAGCCCTTTTCTCAGCCCCAGAAGCTGAACCATCAGTATCCTTTGGCAGACGATCAAAGCCCGGAAGGACAATACTATCTAGCCTTGAACTACACCTATGGCACGATCACAGATGAAGCGCTGACCTCACAAGCACAACTGCTCACTGAGCTCTTGATGCTGACGCCCGCCTCTCCGCTCAAAGCGGCAATCCGGGAATCCGGCTTGTGTAAAGATTCGCAAATTTCCATGATGAACGATATCCTGCAGCCCACGATCAGCATCGTCTGTAAACAGGTCAAAAAAGAAGATCTGCAGACTCTGAGCACACTGATCAAAACAGAGATGAAACGCATAGTGAAAGAAGGCTTTGAACAGAAGCTGATAGAAGCGCTGATCAATTCCAAAGAGTTCTTCCTGCGCGAAGCCCAAATGCAAGGCTTCCCCAAGGGGCTGTTTTACAATCTACACTGTTTTGGACTGTGGAATCATGGCGGCGACCCCATCGATCTGCTGGCCTTCGAAGGCTACCTCGCGCACTTGCGCAAAGGGCTGCAAGAGCCGGTCTATGAGCAGCTTCTGGATAAGTTTTTCCTCAGCAATCCCCACAGCTCTGAGATCCACTTTGAGCCTGTACCCGGCTTGATCGCTGTGCAGGATGCCAAAATCACGGCCAGGCTGGCCGAGTACAAAAAGACTCTGAGCCCAGAGCAGATTCAGGATCTCATCAGCTACAATGAAAAGCTGAAAATCTGGCAGGAAGAGCCGGATAGCGAAGAAGATCTACTCAAGATCCCGCTGCTCAGTCTGGATGATGTCGATCCCCAGACCCCTCCCATGCCTTGTGAAGAGGAAGCTCTGGAAGGATATACTCTGCTGAAGCACCCTCTGCAAACCAATGGCATCTTGTATCTCAAGATCTATTTTGATCTGGCACATGCAAATCAGCTGAATCTGCCCTGGCTGAAGCTCTATACCCAGCTTTTGGGGCAATTAAATACACAAAACTACAGCTATGGCGATCTCGAAAATGAGATCCGCAATTCTACCGGAGGAATCAGGCTGGGCATCGATGTGCTGAACAGCTATCAGACACCGGATGATATTTTGCCAAAATTGATTCTCTCAGGTAAAGCCGTGGCCGCTAAGATCCCCAAACTGATGGATCTGGCCGCAGAATATGCCTTGAAGCCGATCTTTGACAATCCCTCCCGGCTGAAATCCCTGATCAGGGAAATCAAGGCCAGTACAGAGGAATTTGTGATCATGCGCGGGGTCACGGTTGCCATCAATCGCATGTTTGCCCCCTTCTCACAGCTTCATAGCTGGAAAGACAAGATCACAGGCCTGGACTATCTGCATTTCCTGGCCGAACTGGAAAGCAAAATCGACGATGATATCGATAAGATCATCGGAGAATTGCAGTGGGTGCAAGAGCATTTCTTCAGCATCCAGAAAGCCATCATCAGCCTCACTGCCGATGAAGATCTGATGCCCAAGGCTGTGGCGGACCTGGACATTCTGACCAAGCAGATTTCTAAGGCCAGCTTTGAGCCCGTGGCCCACGGCTTTGAAACCAGAGTGATCAACGAAGGCATCTCCGCTCCTGTGAAGATCCAATATGTGGTAAAGGGCGGCAACTATTTCCGCAAGGGCTACCCTTATTCCGGACGGCTGAGAGTACTCTCCAATATCCTCAGTAACGAGTACATCTACAAGGAATTACGCGTGAAAGGCGGAGCTTATGGAGGAGGAGCCGGATTTACTCTGGACGGATACCAGTTCTTCTATTCCTACCGCGATCCCAACCTCAGAGAAAGCCTTGAAGTATATGACAGAGTGCCAGATTTTATCCGCTCTTTCAAATGCTCCAAACGCGAAATGGATAAATATATCCTCGGTGATATCTCACAATTGGACTACCCCAAGACCCCCGAAGCCACAGGCGTGCAGTCCGATATGGATTATCTCACCGGGTTTACCCATGCAGACCGACAGCAGATCCGCGATGAAGTATTGGCTACCAAGCTGGAAGATTTACGCGTCTATGCCGATATGATCCAGGCTCTTATGGAGCAGAATCAATATGCCATTCTGGGTAATGAAGCCAATATCAGAGATGCGGCAGATCTCTTTGACGAGATCACGCCTGTATTCAAGAAGTGAAACAAAAAGACAAGAAACGAAAGGCATCTTATACCGGCAGGTTGAAAAATCTCGACCTGCCGGACATTGAAGTCCTGGGCGAAATCCTGGATGAAGAGCGCGAGGCTACCACTTATAAAACCGCCCGCATAGCGACCAAGCGGGATCAGACCTTAAAAAGCGGAATGACCCTGAAAACAGGACGGGTGATGGCCGTGATGAGCAACTATCAATGCCAGGTGCAGCTTCAGGATGAAGAGGTAACAGCCTCCATCGGTGGCCGGCTGAAGCAATTTCTGTATAAAAGCACCACCATGCTCGTGGTGGGAGACTATGTGGAAGTGGATATGTCTCTAAAGCCGGACTATAGAATCGAGAATATCCTGCCCCGCAAAAACAGATTGAGCCGCTACGATTCCGGCAGCTTTCAAAAAGAGATTTTGGTGGCGGCGAATATCGATCAATTGGTTATTACGAGTTCCTGGCGGATGCCGATGTACAAGCCGGGACTCATAGATCGCTTCCTGATTCTGGCCGCGACTCACAAGATCGAACCTCTGATCGTGGTCAATAAAATCGACCTCTGTGAGGACCCTGAAGAGCTGGAAGAAGGCATCGCCTATTACCGGGAGTCAGGCTTTAAGGTGATTTTGACCTCCACCGTAAGCAGAGCAGGAATTGATGAGCTCAAAGCCGAACTGAAAGACAAAGATTCGGTGTTTTCCGGACACTCCGGAGCCGGCAAAAGCTCTCTGATCAACTGCCTGCAACCCGGATTGGAACTCATCACCGCTGAGGTGAGTGACTTCAATGAAAAGGGTAAACACACCACCACTCAGGCCACGATGTTGACCTGGGATTTTGGCGGACACCTCATCGATACCCCGGGCATCAAAACTGCCTATTTGAACCGCGAAGACATCGCTCTGATGCCCAAGCTCTTTCCCGGTTTTGACCGCTATTACCCGGCTTGCCGCTTTCGGGATTGTGCACACATCGCGGAAGAAGGCTGCGCTATCCTGCAAGCCTTGGAGTCCGGAGAAATGGACCCGGACCGCTATGAATCCTACCGCTGGATTATGGAAAATCTATGAGAAATTTTGCCGTTTATATCAATCCTGCCTTTGCAGATAAAACCAGCATCTTCGAGCTCTTGATCCGCCTCAGAGCAGAGGACCTAAGCCGCTGCGAAGGCAAACCAGAACTCAGCTTTTATGGCGACATCTCACAGCAGGAGCACTTCCTGGACCCCGTGCAGGCTGTGGATTTTGACGATCACACCAAAGCGCATTCCATCGATTGCATTTTGGTCTTTGGCGGAGATGGCACTATCCTGAGAGCCAAGGAATTGGCACTCAAAACCGCTGCCCCCATTTTGGGCATCAACCTCGGTTATCTGGGTTTTCTCTCCGAAAGTACCTTGCCTGAAATCAGTGCCTCGATTAGGGATTTGGTGGATAGCAGATACAAGATATTGTCCCGCATGCTGATCGTGTGCACTCTGAAACGCGATAAAAAGCAGATCCTCCAATATGAGGCTCTTAACGATGCCGTGGTCTATAAAGGTGAAAATCCGGGCCTCATCAATGCCCGCATCTTCGCCTCCGGAAGCTATGTCTTTGATGCCCGCTGTGATGGCATAGTGGTAAGTACGCCTACAGGCTCCACCGCTTATTCACTGGCAGCCGGAGGGCCTATCCTGGCTCCCCAGATGAAAGCAATGGTGCTGAGCCCGCTCAACCCCCATCTGCTCACGATCCGGCCTCTGGTCTTCCCTGCCGAAGAAAAGCTGATCCTGAAAATCCATAGCCTTTCACAACAGGCCTGGCTGCAGATCGATGGCAACAACGTCTGCCCCATCCAGGATCAGGATGAGATTCATATCACCGCCTCCACCAGGCATGTAAACTTTATCAAACTCTCCAAACGCACCTTTTACCGCATTCTGCGCAACAAAATGCATCTGGGCAAGTAATGCTGAGCGAAATCTATATCAAGAACTATATCCTGTTGCCAGAGCTGCGCCTGCAGATCGGAGCCGGGCTTACCGTGATCTCTGGAGAAACCGGAGCCGGCAAATCCATCATCGTGGGCTCCATCGGTCTGATCTTTGGCGAAAGCGCCATGGGGCTGGAAGCTTACGACGTGAGCCAGCCTATCTATCTGGAGGCGACTTTCCTGCCCACTGCAGATCCAGAGCTAAATGATTACCTGCAAGAGATTAATACCCCACCCGAAGACGAACTGATTTTGGCGCGCGAAATCTCGGTTGCTGGAAAATCCGCTTACTACATTGGCGGCAGAAAGGTAACAGCTGCCGTAATGAAGGGCCTCAAGGCTCTGTTGATAGACTTTCATCACCAACGCGACCAGCAGAAGCTGCTTTCGAACTCCCATCAATTGTATCTATTGGATCGCTATGCCGATACCATCAAGCTGAGAGACAGCTTTACCCAGAGCTTTCGTGAGCTCAAGGCCCAGCGCCAGACCTTGCAAGACATGATCCGCCGGCAGAATGAGCAAAAGCAAAAACTGGAGCTCTATCGCTATCAGCATGAAGAACTAGAAAAGGCCGCCCTGGAAACCGGTGAAGACACTCTTTTGGAACAGGAATACGAGCTGCAAAACAACAGCCTGGATATCCTGGAACTCAGCCAAAGCATGAAGCAGGAAACATTTGAAAAGGAAGATAGCATTTTTGACCAGCTCAGCCTGTACAGCAATAGACTTCAGAGCTTCAAGACTCTGAATCCCGCCCTGAACAATGCTGCCCAGGCCTTAGTGGAGGCCATGGAAGCTCTGCGCTGTGTATCTTCCAGCTTATCCGAAATCGGCGACAACCTGGCCTACAATCCGGCCCGACTCTCTGCCATCGAATCTAGACTGAATGCCATCAACGAGCTTTTGCACAAACACAAGGTCAAAAACGTGAAGGAATTGCAGGAGCTCTTTCAGAGCAGACGGCAGGAAATCCTGGCCCTGGAAGACTTTGATAAATCGATCCAGGAGCTGAGCGACAAAGTAGAGAAAGAAGTCAAAGAACTGGTAAAACTCGCCGATCTTTTGAGCGATAAAAGGCAGAAAGCTGCCGTAAAACTTGCCCAGGAGTTGCAGAACAGCATCCGCCAATTGGCCATGAAAGATGCCAGACTACAAATTGATATTGACAAAAAACCCCAGCAGGAAATATTACAATCAGATTCCTTGTCTGCTTTCACAGAGAGCGGACAGGATAGGATGGAGATTCTGTTTTCCGCCAATCCCGGTAGCAGCCTGAAAGCGCTTGCGACCGTGGCCAGTGGTGGAGAGCTCAGCCGCATCCTATTGGGAATCAAAGAAGTACTTGTGGCTCGTGAAGCTCCCAGACTGCTGATTTTGGATGAGATTGATGCCGGCATAGGCGGGAAAACCGCTGAAAGCGTGGCAGCTTGCATTGGCAAGATTGCCTGCCGTCATCCAGTATTTTGCATCACGCATCTGGCGCAGATCGCAGCTCAGGCCGATACCCATATCGCTGTGACGAAAAATAGCGATATTAAAACGACCGTGACCCTAACTGTCTTAAGCAAAGCAGAACGCACCAGGGAACTCGCCAGAATGCTTTCCGGCAAGATCACTGAGGCCTCCTTGAGACACGCCGAAGAACTGAGAAAACTATAATAGAAAGAAAGGGGAAGATGTGAAAAAATCTTCAAAAAGCAAAGTCAAAGGTGTAGCCATCTTTATCGTATTTTTAGCAGTAGCGATGACCGCTTATGAGTCTTATGGCAAAAAGCATAGTACAACAAGCATGGATTTTAAGCCCAGTGCCAATGAATACCGTGATCTGAAGTTTATCAACAAAGCTAAGATTGGCTTTAGCACAGCTAATGTCGCAAAAGCCAAAGAAGGTATCAATCAGATCATGGACAAGTATTCCAAACAGCGTATTCGCAAACAGAATGAAGGCAGCTTTGGTGCTTATGTCTTTTCGATTCCGCAAGATAAGCTCTATACCGTGATCGGTGAACTGGAGACTTTGGGCACAGTGGGTCCTCAGGTGGAACAGATTGACACCGCCTTGGTGAATCTGGATTCTAAAAACGAAAGTGAAAAACTTGCGTCTTACGAAAGTGAACTGACTGAACTCAACAAAATCCGTCAGCCTGCCACCGCACAAAACGACCGTAAAGAAGCCCTGCACAGTCTGATTCAGTCTTCCCGCAGCAATCTGGACAAACTGCGCAATAGCGACAACCTGCTTTTGTATCTCACCCTTAGCCCCAGACAAACTTCTGGAGGATGGACCAGCCTGCTCAAAAGCACTGCCAAGAACTTCATCAAATGGCTTATCACCCTCAGTATCGGTGCTGTTCTGGTCTTTTATGGCACCAAACTTTTGATGTACTTTCTCTCTGCCCTCGGCATTCGTAGCCCCAGACTCCCAGGAGCGGGCGGCTATGGTGGCTATGGCGGCTATGGCGGTTACTCAAATTACTCCCGTTACGCTTCCCGATATGGGAGCAATAGCAAACGCAAGATTAAACGCATCTACAAAGACAAAGACTCTTCATCTGAACAAAATGAATCAGAGGGTACAGAAAACAAATAATTTATAGGAGTTTATCATGGTACTGCTTGCCTGGCACATTTGGTTGATACTTGGTATCATCTTTGTAATCATCGAGATCTTTGATCCCGCTTTCTTCTTTCTATCCTTGGGCATCGGTGCCATCGTTACCGGACTTTTGGCTCTTTTGCCCTTTGTCCAGAGATATCTCTGGCTCCAGATCTTCTGTTTTGCCATCATCAGCTTCTTAGCTTTTCTTTCCATGCGCCGGCTCGGCAAGAGAGTATTGGCGAACCCCGGTCCGGAGACCAATGTCTTTGCCCTCAAGGGCAAGCTGGCCCATGTGACCCAGGCTATCCCCACCGATGGCAGAGGCTACGTGAAAGTGGGTGGTGAAGAGTGGGTGGCCATTACCAAAGATCACAGCGCTCTGGCCAAAGGGATAAAGGTCGAAATCCTGGGTATCGAAGGCAACAAGTTAATTGTAAAAGAGACCGACAAATAGAGCACACAACTAAGCTAATAACACATACCCATATGGGAGGAACCACATGAGTTTTAGAATGCGATCCTTTTTGATCATTCTCGCAGTCCTGCTTTTGGCAGCCTGCACCGCCAAAGAAAAGCCCACTTTGAAGATAGGCATGAATATGGAATTCCCACCTTTTGGCTCCAAAGTGGATGGCGCCTTCGTGGGTGTGGACGTAGATCTGGCGCATAAGATTGCCGAAAAACTGGAGCAACCCTATGAAATCATCCCTATGGATTTTGATAATCTGATCCCCGGAGTCGTTTCAGGTAAGATAGATATTGCCATTTCGGGCATGTCTATCACGGAAGAACGCTCCCGACAGGTCGAATTTTCCCAAGGCTACTATGTGGTCGATCTGGCAGTGATAGCCAATGAAGACAGCCCTATAAAGATCAAGAGCGGCAATGAGATAGGAGCCTACAAGATTGGCATCACCAGTGGCACCACAGCTCACCAATGGGTGCAAGAAAACCTGCTGATGAAGAATCTGCTGGCGGTAAACCAGCTCTTCTTATACCCGGATATTGCTGAAGCTTTGCAGGATCTCATCAAAGGCGATATAGACCTGGTAATAAACGATGCTGTGGTAGTGCAGGGCTATGAAGATCGCCTGCCCATCACCACCAAATATCTGATCAAGACCGATGAATCCTATGGGATCGCCATGCGTATCGATGACAAGCAGAATCAGAAGATCAAAGCTGCGTTGCAGGACCTTTTGGATAGCGGAGAAATGCGCTCCATCCTCCAGACCCATATCAAGTAAAGCTACTATTTATTAAATACGAAAAAGCGGAGCAGATGCTCCGCTTTTTGCTTTTCTATAATATTTCTGCTATTCGCTGATAGCTTCTACACTTACGTATTTTCTGCCAGTTTGCTTGGTGGTAAATTTTACCTGTCCATCAATGAGGCTAAAAAGAGTAAAATCACGACCCATGCCCACATTAGCGCCGGGGTGAAACTTAGTGCCTTTTTGACGCACGATGATATTGCCGGCTAAGACATGTTCACTACCGTGCTTTTTCACACCACGGTATTTGGGGTTGCTATTACGACCGTTGCGAGTACTCCCGCCACCTTTCTTGGTTGCCATAAATCCATCCTTCCTTAAGCCCGAATATCGGTAACTTTAATATCGGTGTATTGCTCACGATAACCCTTTTTCACCCTGTAGCCTTTGCGGCGTTTGTGATGATAGATTATCTTCTTTTTACCTTTACCGTGCTCGATAACTTCTGCTACGATTAAAGCGCCTTCTACTACGGGAGTGCCGACTAATACTTCCTCGTCCTTGCGAACCAGAAGTACGCGGTCAAATTCTAAAACCTGACCAGGCTCTGCCGTATTCAGCAAGGGAACGCGAAGCACTGCGTTTTTTTCGGCCCTGAACTGAAATCCTTTGATATCTACGATGGCGTACATCATTTCTCCTTGTTATTTATCTTGAAAATGCAGTATTTTGGAGGGGCATTATTTGTCAAGCAGAAAGACAACAGCGTCCCCAGATCGTAGCGTAGGACGCCGTTCCTACGGAACTCCCCACTTCATCAAATTCTCGCAAAACACATTGCCGTTTACACAAGCATCTTTTCGCAGGAAGCTTTTTCTGCGAAAGCTACCTGCGTCCTTTATTTCTCTTAAACATGTCGATATTATATTCCGCAGGAACAGCGTCCTGCGCTACAGGCCAGATCTGCTGAGCCGGAAACCGTTATAGTAATCGTTGCCGTAGGGGCTGTTCATATTCCGGCTCGAAACCCGGCTGTTGATGGGTTGGAGGTTCCAGCTACCGTTTTGCGACGTCACTTGCTGCCCTGCGGGATGTGAAAATAATCCACAAAAAGCTTGACATCTCTATACTTATATAGAATACTGCCAACAGGATCTTTGATGACGGTATTTGCGCTGCGCCGAATAGTCGAAAGCAGACCCAAAAGCTGTGATCCGGATCATAAGGAGATGAACACATGAAAATACGCAGCCTTGGATTTACCTTGTTTCTGCTTCTCTTCTGGTCTACTCTCTGGGGCCAATTTGACGGGGGTAGCGGAACGGTGGAAGACCCCTATTGGGTAGCTACTTCAGATCAGCTAAACCAGGTACGTTACAATCTTTCTGCCCACTATCATCAAACGGCTGATATAAACCTTGCCAGGCCTCCTTACAATGTAGATGAGGGCTGGACTCCCATTGGCACCCTTAGCGATCCCTTCATAGGTTCTTACGATGGCGATAACCACCAGATCTGGGGGCTTTTTATACGCAAACCCAGTGGATATAATGGGCTTTTCGGAGTTGCCTATAATGCCGATATCCGCAATATCACGCTCTGTAGTGCGGATGTAATCTGTGGCTATCCCTCTGCGGCCCTGGTAGGGCGGTTAGAATTCAGCACCTTGAGCAATAGTAAGATTGAGTTCAGCATGGTAAAAGGTTACGATTTTACCGGAGGCATGGTCTCCTTTGCCTATGCATCTGAGATCATTGGCTGCCGGGCCAATGTAGGGATAGAAGGTTGCGAAAGCGTGGGCGGAATCGTGGGACTGCTAACGACTTCCGTTATTCGAGATTGTGCGGTGGAGCTTATCTCTTCAAATAATTGTCGATACCAGGTGGGAGGAGTGGTAGGAACAGCTGATGGGGGCAGCAGCATCATAGATTGCAGCTTTGAGGGAGACTTACATGGCTCATCCTGGGTGGGAGGCATCGTGGGTCAAGCTTCTGATACCCTGATTTCCGGCTGCACTGCTGGCATCGGTCTATTGAGTGGTGGCGATACGTGTGGGGGAATTGTTGGCGATACTGAAAGGGTGAATATCGTGAATTGCTTTAGCACTATGGATGTGAATACGATTTATATCGCGGGGGGTTTGGTTGGTAGTCTTAGATCATTTTCTACGGTTCAAAATTGCCATGCCTCTGGCCATGTAAATACCGGTTGGCCGGCGGGAGGTTTTGTTGGCCAAATGAGCAACTCCGCAATTTCAAATTGCTTCAGCACCGGAACTGTGGATGGAATACGCACCAGCGGGGGTTTTGCCGGCTGGATAATCACATCTGGTTCCTTTGTGCAAAATTGTTACAGTACTGGCCTTGTGACCTCCATAGAATATACTCCGGGAGGCTTTGCCGGCTCCGGAGACGCAGCAAACGTGGTAAATTGCTACTGGGATATGCAGAGTTCCGCATGCCCCAGCTCTCCGGTTGGCGAAGGCAGAAACACCATTCAGATGCATTATCCGGGCGACGCAAGCACGTATGTGAATTGGGATTTTGAACATAACTGGGGTTGGGAGGGAGAACCGCCGGCAGGCTATCCCGTTTTGAGAATATTTCCCGTAAGTAATTCCGATCCCCATGCTCCGGCTATAAGCGATTTGATGATCAGGGTTTTCCCCAATCCGTTTACTTCAGGCACACAGATCAGCTTTGATCTTGCTAAGGCGGGTAAATGCAGCGTAAAGATTTACGACCTCAAAGGCAGGCTGCTGCGAAGGCTGACAGACTCTCATTTAAGCCCCGGTACGCATCAATTCAGCTTCGATGCTTGTGATGACAACGGCCGCAAGCTCTGCTCCGGCATCTATCTCGTCGCCATACAACAAGATGGACGGCAGAGTGTGCGCCGCATTACTGTGATGAAGTAGCTTCCTGCTGCTCGCAAAGTGCCCGAAGCACCAGCTTCGGCCCATCGCAACAAGGTAGCTAAAGTGAAAAAGAAATTGATTGATAAAGAAGAGATGAAGACAAAGGAATTGGCAATGAGACAATATATATGGTGTAATGAAAGAGGACAGTAAGAATGCTCTGAAAAAAACCTAAGAAACAATGAGTTGGAACTTAAATCAGCATTTGGAACACTACAGAGATTAGCCATATACAAATGCATAGGCACTCAGTAAGCAAAACATTATTTTAAAACACAAATAAATGGAGAATTTATTATGAAGAAGCTAACTATACTCAGTCTGTTCCTCTGCCTCATTTTGGGAACGGTGCTTTACGCTAATACTGACGTAAATATAGGCGAAGCTATTGAAATCAATGCCACTGCCTATGAGCGCACAGATGATCTCCAGCCGCCCAGCAACCTTCAAGCTGATGTGGTTGGAAACGATGTCAATCTCTGTTGGGATTCTCCAGAACCTCCGCCTACAGGCGAATGGATCACCTGGTGCAATCCCGCTGCTTTTGGTAATGGTGTCGGAACACTTGAACCCGCAATATATGAAGTGGCCCATCGTTTTGATGCAGATGATCTGTCAGAATACCACGGCTCCACCCTCACTCATGTCCAGTTTGTACCCACTGAAGAAAACTGCGTATATACCGTTAAAGTCTGGACCGGCGGCAGCGCTGCTGATCCCGGCACCCTTGTACACTCTCAATTGGCAGACAATCTTGATATCTACCAGTGGAATGAAGTATTGCTCACCACCATGGTTCCCATCCCCATCTCCGGTGAACTCTGGATCGGTTATGAAGCCAATACCGCGGGAGGACTCCCTTTAGGTTGCGACGAAGGCCCCGTGGTTGAAGGTAAAGGTAATATGATCAATGAAGACGGCTGGTGCTCTTTAACAGATACTTCCCCTACTTTCAGGTTCAACTGGTCCATCCAGGGCTATGTGGATCATGAGATCTCAGCTCCGGCTTTTGCACCTGGCGGCATTGTGGAAGCTCTCAGAGCACCGCAAACCAGCAGCTTTAGCATGAGCCACAATCCTGGCTTTGCCCCGAGCGCCCAGAAGATGAACGGCCCAAGAGCACTTTTGGGATACAAAGTCTATCGTGATGGTGTAGCGGTCGGCAATGTTAATAATGCTAACACCCTGAACTATACAGATGAAAACCTTGATTCTGGCATCTACAGATACGCCGTTACCGCCATTTACAGCAGCGGTGAATCCCTGCCTGCCACAATAGATGTAAACGTGAATCTGCAGCTTGCTGATGCGATCTTCTCAGACGGCTTTGAGGACTATGCAGATTTCAGCACCGATATGACTCCGTGGACCCTTCTGGATCTCGATAATTCTGATACATATTGTTTTACCGGTATCGACTTCCCTGGCAGCGGAAGCCCTATGGCATACACTGTCTTCAATCCTTCAGCCACCGTACCTCCTATCGAAAATATGGATGTTTATGAAGGTGAGAAGATGGCTGCCTGCTTTGCCGCTGTGAATAGTCCCAATAACGACTGGTTGATTACACCAAAGATCAGTCTGGAAGGAAATAGCATGCTGAAATTTGCGGCTAAAAGCCACATTACACAATATCCGGAGCAGTTCCGCGTTGGTGTGTCCACCATGCCCACCATCATCCATCAGGAATTCCAATATCTGACCGGTGCAGAACATGTGGTAGCTCCTGCAGAGTGGACTGAATACACCTATGACCTCTCAGCATATAACAACCAGGATGTTTACATCGCCATTCGCTGCGTATCTGACGATGCCTTCGTCTTCTACGTTGACCATGTATCGGTTCACTCCGGTGACATTACCGATAACGATGACGAAGTGGCCCCTGTTCTCACAACAGTCCTGCAAGGCAACCACCCGAATCCGTTCAACCCGACCACCACTATCCGCTACAGCGTGAAAGAGGCTGCGCCGGTGTCGATCGAGATCTATAACCTCAGGGGACAAAGAGTAAAACGGCTCGTCAACGAGATCAAAGCCGCTGGCCAACACAATGCTGTGTGGAATGGTACCGACGATGCTGGCCGCGTTGTTTCCTCCGGCGTATACTTCTACAAAATGAATGCTGGTAAATACAATGCCACCAAGAAAATGATCATGATTAAATAGTGTAAGATTGCTGGGGCATGATCATAGATGCAGAACTGAGTGATCGGCTTGGGGTAAAGTGGTTGTTTGTTTTATCGGGGGTGCTATCTAACTAGCGTCCCGATGGGACTTTGCCGGCTTTAAGACTTGGATACTTTACTATGTTCTTTGCTTTCTTCTTCAGCCTTCCCATCCCGCAAATTGCAGAGTTCTTCCTGTATAGCTCATGGTAGAGATGCCGTGGCGATAGTGGGAATAAATCCTGCTATCACCACGGCATCTCTACGGCAACAAATGGGAGAAAGGAGAGTTTTGAAAGATGAACGGTTTATGTCTGCCTTAAAAGACGAAAGGGGCATACCCGCCTTGAAAGACGTTAGGTGGGGGTTTTAACCTCCACGCTATGAGCTGACGCCTGGACAAGACGTTTTCCTGGTCTTTTAAGGCCAGGCACCCGCAGCTATATTGTTTCATTTTCCACAAATCATACAGGCGCATCCGAACACAAGGCTTCTCTGATCACCCATCCAGCTCGATGGATATATTATAGGAGTGTTTTCCGTGCTCTGCCAAATGCAGATAATGTGTGGGGTGATAGATTGAGCTGCGGGT
Organism: Candidatus Cloacimonadota bacterium; assembly: GCA_020532515.1. Lineage (GTDB taxonomy): Bacteria > Cloacimonadota > Cloacimonadia > Cloacimonadales > Cloacimonadaceae > UBA5456. The sequence continues at coordinate 13,923 of JAJBAY010000022.1, forward strand.
GCCCGGCCTTAAAAGACCGGGGAAAAGTCTTGTGGCGGGTAGTAGCTTGTTGCACAGCGGTTAAAACCGCTGCCTATAGTCTTTCAAGGAGGAATTGAACTATAGGTTTTTAGGGTTTTATGGGTTTGGCGTTTCAGCGTTTCAGCGTTTTAACGTTTTAGCGTTACAGCGTTTTAACGCTTAACGTCTATCCTTTACGTCTAAGATCTAACCTTTAATGTTTAACGTTATGGCAGCTTCGTGCCTTTCAGTGCAGACGGCAGAAGGTTTCGAATCAACTGCCAATCCTGGAGATTAGGTTTCAGCAGCGCTGCGAAGCCAAATTTCTCACCCAGGGCAAGCTGAATGACATACCACACACCATATACTGCATAGGCGATGGTAGTTGCCAAGGCAGCGCCGTTGATGCCCATTCTGGGGATCAAAATCAGATTCGCACCTAGGTTCAGGGCAAAGGCGGAAAAGGTGATCCAGAGATGGATATGGGGTTTGCCTTGGGCATAGAACCAGGGCGAGGCGATCCGCGGAATACAGGCAAAAAGAACTCCGGGGAGCAGGATGATGGTGACCCAGGTGGCTCTGGCAAAGGCTGCTCCATAGACCAGCGGAATCAGAAAACTGCCCAAAATCCCGATGAATGAGAGGATGAGGCAGACATAGAAGCTGAGCCGGATGGTGCGGGCAGTGAGAGCACTGCCATTATCCTGCTCCGGCAGATTGTACAGCCGCCCGATCAGAGCGCTGGTAATGGCTGTGGGGAGCAGGAACATCAGCTCCGCGATGATCACCGCGATGCTGTAGATGCCCAGTTCACTCACCCCCAGCACTTGTTTGATCATGATCTGATCCACCCTGAGCAGCAGGTAGGCAAAAAGTGCAGACCACCAGCCAAAGGCGCCGTATTTGAATTCCGCTTTCAGGACGGGCAAGCTTAGCAGAAATAGATACTTTTCTTTCAGCGCGAGCTGGATGATGATGAACCACAAGAGCATGGTAGCCACCATGATGTAAAAGAAGCTGAGCGGAGTGAGCAGGCCCCAAAGCCAGAAGATCACGATCGCCAGGCTGCGGATAAAGAAGACGATCAGGCCAATATTGTTGTTTTGGATGATCTTTTCATCGCCCACCAGCCAGGCCTGATGATGGCTGGTAAAGATCGTGGAAACCATCAGAAACAGGCCACCCACGATATACACCGTGCTGTAGGAATCCAGGAGCCAGCCCCAGCTTCTGGCCAGGCTGACCAAAACCACCAATACTATGGAGATCAGGCTCAGAGTATTTACATTGGAGCTGTATATCTGGCTGCGGTCAAAGGCGCTTTTCTTTTGGAAATACATCACCGCTGAGGTGAGCCCAAAATGTCCAAAGCCGCCCAGAAGATTGAAGATCAAGAGGATATAGGCTACATAGCCCTGTCCGGTAGGGCCCAGAGAGCGCGCAACGATCACCCCTGTAAAGACCCCAAAGATGATCTTCAGGATCTGCGTGATGAAATTGTGCCCGATATTTTTGCTATAGCCCATCTACTTTGATTAAAAGATTTCGCTTTGATCCACGTTCGGGCTCAGTCCCAGATGCTTATAGGCTTTGAAGGTGACTTTGCGGCCCTGGGTGGTGCGCTCCAAAAACCCCTGTTGCACCAGATAGGGCTCAAAAATCTCTTCTATGGTGCCAGAATCTTCGCCGATGGCTGTGGCAATGGTTTTCACACCCACCGGGCCACCCCGGTAATTCTCTATGATGGTGGTGAGTATGCGTTTATCCATCTCATCCAGCCCGGCATGATCCACCTGCAGCATGGTGAGTGCTGCGAGTGCGATCTCCAATGTAATCACGCCTGTACCCTTGATCTGAGCGTAATCCCGTACTCTGCGGAGCAGGCGATTCGCGATGCGGGGAGTGCCACGGCTTCTTCTGGCCAGCTCTTTGATGCCATCTTCTTCAGCCGGCACATCCAGCAGCCTGGCAGAGCGCTTGATGATCCTTTCTATAGCTTCCTGATCGTAATAGTCCAGCCTCAGCACGATGCCAAAACGGTCTCGCAGAGGTGGGGTCAGCAGCCCGGCCCGGGTGGTGGCGCCGATCAAAGTAAAGGGCTCCAGAGGGATCTTGAGAGTTCGGGAAGAAGGTCCGCTATCCAGGATAATCTCCATTTCAAAATCTTCCATGGCGGGATAGATATATTCTTCGATCACGTGCGATAGACGGTGAATTTCATCGATAAACAGCGTTTCATGGCGTCCCAGATTGGTCAGCACACCTGCCAGATCGGAGGGCTTTTCGATCACCGGACCGCTGGAAACTGTGATCTCCACCCCCATTTCGCGGGCAATGATGGAGGCCAGAGTGGTCTTTCCCAAGCCCGGAGGGCCATAAAGCAGCACATGATCCAGAGGTTCACCCCGCAGCCGGGCCGCCTGGATGCTGATATCCAGCAGTTCTTTGATATGATTTTGGCCGATAAAGTCTTGCAGGGTTTTGGGCCTGAGCGCCCGGTCGAAATCTTTGTCTTCAGTTTGCAGGGCAGGATTGTTTATTCTTTCCAGCATAGTGCGCCCTGGCTTTAGTGGAGCCTGCCCAAGAGCTTGCGGAATTGCAGAAACCACACCATCCAGACTGCTTCCAAGACTATCTTGTGGCTCATCTTGGATTCCCCTTCAGAGCGTTCGGTAAAGACGATCGGGATCTCTTTGATGTGGAATCCCTTGGTCCAGGCCTTGAAATTCATCTCAATCTGGAAGGCATAGCCATCGGAGAGAATCTTATCCAGATCGATCGCTTTCAGCACTTTGCTGCGGAAGCATTTGAAACCGCCGGTGGGGTCTTTGATGGGCATGCCGGTGATGATGCGCACATATTTTGAGGCAAAGTAGCTGATCAAGAGCCGTCTAAATGGCCAATTGACGATGTTCACACCGTTTGAATAGCGCGAGCCGATCACCAGATCATATTTCTGGGCAGCTTCCAAAAGGCGGGGGACGTCATCCGGATTGTGCGAAAAATCTGCGTCCATCTCCAGGATGAATTCATAGCCTTTGTCCAGCGCATATTTGAAGCCGGTGACATAGGCAGAGCCCAGTCCCATCTTGCCTGGCCGCTCGATGATACGCAGCCTGGGTTCGGTCTGCATCAGGGCTTTTACTGCGTCTGCCGTACCGTCTGGGCTGTTGTCGTCCATCACCAATACTTCCAGATCCTTTGCTTTACTTAAGACCGTGCGGATGATGCGGTCTATGTTCTTGATCTCATTGTAAGTAGGTATGATAAGTAGTGCTTTCATAATCATTTATCCATATTGTTCTTTAAGAGTTGATTCTCGGGCACATCGCGCAGAACTTTGGCGGGACTGCCTACCACGATCTTGGCGCTTGGTACATCACGGGTTACCACAGCACCTGCGGCCACGGTGCCATCGCTTTCGATCACCTTTCCGGGTAGGATGGTGGCTTGTACCCCGATGCGGCTGCCGCTTTTCATGGTGATGCCTTTGAAGTGTTTGAAGCGTTCCAGGTCGCGCGCCATATAGTTATCGTTGCTGGTTGCCACGCAAGGTGCTACGAAGCAGTAGTCTTCCACCACGGAATAAGCGGTGATGTAGGCATTGGTTTCGAATTTGTTGCGGTCGCCGATCTGACAATAGTTTTCGATAGCGACATTGCGGCCCACGATATTGAGGCTACCGATTTTGACGTTTTCGCGGATCGTGGCCAGATCTGCGATGAGATTGCGCTCGCCGATCTCGCATTGGGCATAGATCACCACATTTGCCCCGATCTGGCAATAGCTGCCTATTTTGGCAGGGGCAAGATTGTCCGCCACTTTGAAGATACTGCGGGGTGAAGACAGCGGCTTTTTTCCGATGATCACGTTATCATCTATCCGCACATTATCCCCGATGATGCTGCCGCTATGGATCACCACATTGTGGCCGATCAGGCAGTGATCGCCGATAATTACCTGGTCCAAAATCACGGTATTGTACCCGATTTGGACCTCTTTTCCTATTCTGGCGCTGCTATCTATATGTTGGTTCATTTTACCTCCAGCTATCTAAACCAAGTTTTTACTCGACAAGGATTAAGGCAAGCAAAAAATGACTTTAGACTAAAATAAGGAAGTGAAGCGATGAATATCTGGATACAAAAACATCTGGACCAGCTCAGCATAGAAGGCAAAAGCCCGCGCACGATAGAATCCTATCGCATTGATCTGGAGCAATTTGAGGACTATCTGGAGAGCGAATTTGGCGGTTGCAAGGTTCCTGAAATCTCCCCTATTCATATTCGTGGCTTTTTGCGCTGGCTTTCTGAACGGCCGGATGGCAATCGCACACTTTCCCGAAAACTTTCAGCTTTGTCCACATGGTTCAAATATCTTAAAATTCAGGGACAGATCCAGGACAATCCCATGCGCAAAATCCGCCGACCTAAATATGAAAGAAAATTGCCCAAGTTCTTTTCGGAAGAAGAGATGCAAGCGCTGCTGCGCATACCCGATACCAGCAGCAAGTTTGGCCTGCGTAACCGGGCGATCCTGGAGCTGCTCTATAGCTGCGGCCTGCGTTTGATGGAGCTGGCAGGCCTCAGGCTCAGCGATGTCGACCAACGCAAGAAGCTGATCCGGGTGATCGGTAAAGGCAATAAACAGCGGCTGATCCCGATAGGTTCCTTTGCCCTGGAAAGCCTGAATGAATATCTGGAATTGCGCCCTGAATTTGTCACCAAAGATAGCTCCGATAAGGTCTTTCTCACCCGCAACGGCAAGGATTTTGACTCCAAGCAGCTCAGGACTATCCTCATGCGCTATATAGCTTTGATAGCGCGGGAAAAAGGCTATTCGCCGCATGCCATCCGGCATTCTTTTGCCACCCATCTTTTGTCACATGGCGCAGATATCATGGCTATCCAGCAGATGCTGGGACACGCAGATCTCGCCACCACCGAGATCTATACCCATCTCAGCCTGGCAGATATCAAAGCGGCTTATGAAAAAGGGCATCCCAGAAGCGGGGAATAGTTAGTAAAGCAAAAAGGCTGCAGCCTCATAGCCACAGCCTCTTGGAGTTCAATATATTAGTGAACTACTTATCTAGTGTTTCGGAGTTTCTTCTTTCTTTTCAGCTTCTTCAGGTCCTTCAACCTTTTCCATGACCTTCAGGACCATTTCCATGAGGGCTTGGGCGGCTGGGAACTTGTTGTAGAAATAGATGTAGGGCTTTCCTTCATCGCCAGAACGCACGATGTTGGGATCCAGTTCCAGCTCTGCTAAAAGGTCGATCTGATGATCAAAGATCAGCTTTTCGATGCCTTTTCCGCTAAAGATCTGGGTAACTTCACCACACTTCGGACAGCGGAAATACTTCATGTTTTCCACAAAGCCCAGGATAGGGACCTTGAGCTGTTGAGCAAAATTCACCGATTTCTTCACATCCAGAATAGCCAGATCCTGCGGGGTGGTAACTATCACAGCTCCATCCACATGGCCCAGGGTCTGAACTATGGAAAGCGGCTCATCACCGGTTCCGGGAGGAAGATCTACGATGAGATAATCCAATTCCGGCCATTCAAAATCGCTGAAAAACTGCTTGATCAGCGCCATTTTAAGCGGGCCTCTCCAGATCAGCGCGCTATCTTCGGAGGAGATCAATGAGGCCACAGAAAGCACACAGAGATTTGAGAGCGCTTGGATGGGGGCAGGTTTGCCACTCTCAGACGTGGGAATACTCATGCCTTCCACTCCGGTAAGCTTGGCTATCGAGGGACCGTGCACGTCGGCATCCAAGATGCCCACTGTCTTGCCCTGCATGGCCAATCCATAAGCCAGATTGACGGCGACGAAGCTTTTCCCTACTCCGCCTTTGCCACTCATCACCATAATGCTGTGTTTGAATTTTTTCAGATTCTCTTGAACCTGTAAGTCTTTATCGTCTGCCATATCTCTTCCTTTTTATTGTGCGCCTGGTTCCAGGGCATCGTCTTTATAAGCTTCATAGGCCTCGCGAATGCTCATGCCACCTGCTCTGATAAAGATCTTCAGGGGCATCTTATTTAATATAGTCGCAGCGTTTCCGCCGGGGCCATTTCCGGTAATCAGCACATCAGCTTTGAGCTCATGGATCTTCTGCGCGGTTTTGGGACCGGCACCATGGGCTACTTCTTTGATTTCCCGATTGTCGTGTGCTTCAAGCTCGTCTTTTTCGGTATCATAGACCAGAATGAAGTCTGTGCGTCCAAAGCGGGGATCGATTTTGGAGTCCCAGCCTTCGCCTGTGGAGGTAAAGATGATTCTCATATTTTCTCCTTGATATCCTGCCAATAATCTGTAAAGATCGGCAGCCATCTTTCTTTATTTTCTTCTATTAGACAGCGTCCCATGGCGATAGCCTTATGGAAATCTTCCGCATAAGGAATATCTCCCATGTGATGTATCTTGTTCTTAGTTAAATATTTGTGGATATCACTGGTTACACCGGGGTTGATATCCGCTTTGTTTACGATGCAAGCAGAGGGAATCTGGAACTTCGAGACCAATTCCTGCACCCGCTTCAGATCGCTGAGCCCGGACTTGCTGGACTCTGTTACCAAGATAACATAATCCGCTCCGGACAAAGAAGCAATCACGGGACAGCCGATGCCGGGAGAACCGTCTGCCAGAATGTAAGCTTTATGCTCGGCATTGGCGCGGGCTTTGGCTTCGCTTTTGACTTTGGCCACGAGCTTTCCGGAGTTGTCCGCTCCGATCTTCAGATGCGCATGCACCAGTGTGCAGCCATAGCGGGTGTCTGAGACCAGGAATTTTCCCACATTTTGCTCAACCAGGGTGATCGCATCCTCGGGGCAGATATAATAGCAATAGCCGCAGCCTTCGCATTCCATATCTATCACGCGATATGCCTTTTTAAAGGGTTCGATGGCATCGAAACGGCAGATCTGCTGGCAGAGGCCACAGGCAATGCATTTCTTGGGATCGATTTCGGCTATGACTCCGCTGTAGAAATCTTGGACTTCACTATTCTTGGGGTTTAAAATCAGATGCAGATCAGCGGCATCCACATCACAATCCGCTACTACCACTTCTTCTTTGGCCACATAGGCCAGGGCTGCACAGATCGAGCTCTTGCCGGTGCCGCCTTTTCCGGAGATGATTACTATCTCTTTCATGACAAACTCCTTAGCTTGCTCAAGATCTGTTCCAGGGCCTCATCTACTTCCGGTACTTGCTGGTAAATGATCTCTCCCCGCGAGTACATTTCGGCAATCTTGCGTTGATTTGGGATTTTGGCCAAAAGCGGGATTCCCTCTTTTTCTAAATAATCATAAATGTCGTTATTGCCGATTCCATCGCGATTGATTACCACAGAGAAGGGCAGTCCCAATTGGCGCACTGTTTCCACGGCCAGGTTCAGATCAAAGATTCCAAAAGGCGTGGGTTCGCTGATCAGGATTACATAATCCACGGTTTTCACCGCAGAAACCATCGCACAGGCCGTGCCGGGAGGGCTGTCCAGGATCTGGAGCTCCTTATCGGCAAAGAGTTCATCGGCAAGCTCCAGGGTTCTTTCGATCAAGGGGGAGGACTGTTCCAATCCTACATCCAGTTTGCTTTCGGTAAAATCCAGCTTGCCTAGTTTGAGATGCCGGATTTCGCCCAGGGATTGCTGCTCCATGGGCAAAGCCTGCATGGGGCAGAGTTCACTGCAAGCATAGCAGGAATGGCACAGAGGAGGCATCACAAGGATCATCTCACCCAGCTTGATCAGGGCATTGAATTTGCACCAGGAAATGCACTTGCCACAGAGATTGCAGGCACCGGGATCCCAGGATGGAATCGCACGCGTAACCTTATGGATTTCAGCGTCATCGCCCTGGATGAAGATTCCACCATTGGGCTCTTCCACATCCAGGTCCATGAGCAGGGTAGTTTGAGTTTCGGCGGCTTTTAGGGCCAGGTTTACCGCTAGAAAGGTCTTTCCTGTGCCACCTTTGCCACTGGCAATCGCTACCCGCATCAATGATCACAAGGGTTTGCACCGGATTCTAATTTGTCCTGCAAATATTTCTCCACCAGTTCTTTAAGAGGAAGCGGACACATTCCGATGAGGACTTTAATCCCATTTTGTTGCATCAATTCCTGGGCTTTCATGCCCATGCCGCCAGAAATAACGACGGTTACGCCCAATTCGTGTAAAAACCGGGGGTGTGAACCAGGCTCATGAGCCGGCGGATCGATCATTTCTTCTTTTACTATCTTGTTATCTTCGATTGTAAAGACTGCAAAAGCCTCACAATGTCCGAAGTGTTCGCAGAGTTCTCCTGCTGCAGTTGGAATGGCTATTTTCATTTTATCTCCTGATTTTTTAGTGTTATTTTAGTTATCGGCATCGGCGACAGTGACGGCAACCGCGTACAAAGCAGTCTGCCAGAGAGAGGATTTTATCCGAGCCACAAGCGCTGCAAACCGTAGGTTTATCTTCATCCAGCAGTAAGCTCATGCGATGCATACAAGCTTCGCATTGATAAAAATTGCGAGCCATACGCACGTCCCCTCCCTCGATCAAAAAGCTGCGTCCTTCCACCAGCGCGGTGCTGATTTTGATGCGCGCGCTGTTGTAAATACGGGTCACAGTAGGGCGCGAGACGTTCATCATCTCAGCCACTTCTTCGTGGATTTTCTTCTCGTAATCGATCAAGCGCAGTACTTCGTATTCTTCGAGCTTGAGGATCACCGCCTGGCGGTAATTCGCCCTCATCGAAAGGGGGCGGAAGCCCTTTACTACCGGCATATCATGCAGGGTCCGTAAAGTTTTGGCTCGGGGCATATTGTCTCCTTGTAGTCTAATTTCACTGAAGTTTTCAAGTGAACTTATGTTCATTAACGTGGACCCCCTGTTTTTTGTCAAGCTCGATCTTTGGTCTTTTTATTCTTTCATGGTATCTCTCAGATTCACCTGTGTACTTGATCACTGAAAACTGCAAATCTGATCACTGAAAACTGCAAATGGCTATTTTGGGCATAACTCTGATCACCGTTTCTGCAAATTTGTTCATCCTATAGAACGATTGCCAATAAGCATCACTGATGGCTTGGGTGATTCTGCTACGTTCGGACTGGAACTTCTCAAGTGCGGTCATAGATTCACCTCGATATCGTTCAGTTGCTGGTATATCCACTGCTCAGGGTTAGCAATCAAAGAACCGATCAGGTACAGGCAGCTCTCCAAAGCAGTATATATAGCCCGATAGACTTCTCTCATAGTATCGTCAACTATGATTCGTGCCCATTCGTGCTTGTATTCGTGTTAATTCGTGGTGAAAGCCCATATCGCCCCCATTCGGATTGATCTCTGATAGTTCAATCGCTCTGAACCCCACCTGCTTTGCCCACTTTGATGCCAACATGCCATTGGCAGCCCGTTCCCAGTCTCCGGAAGCAATGAAAGCAAGAGTGTTTTTAAAGCCCAGAAGTCCCTTCAATCCCACAGTCATCGAGACTGCGACCAACACCAATGGTCAGCTTACCTGCAGTGCAGCGGTAAGGCTTCAGTCTTAAGCCTTCGTGCCTGACAAGCTGGGATTTGATTCTATTCATCAATGCATCAGTCATACTTTCTCCTTGTGCTCGCTTTTGATATTCTGTTATGGAGCAAGGAAAGAACTGCCCTGTATGCTGACAAATACGGATGTATAAGGATGCGACAGATTTTGAGGTTGACATGCAACTCAAGTACTAATAGTTTGAAACTGCTGATAATTTTGGAAATGAAGGGAGTATCCCGTGCTAAAAAATGATGTGCAAGACCTCAACAGAGCCATGTACGATGAGATCATTAGGTGTATTCAAGATGAAAGCCTAAAGAGCTTTAAGTTTTTGAATATATCTGACGATATTGCCAACACCATCCTAATTCGGGTGTTAAAAGACTCAATATCGGAAACGCATGTGGGTTTAACGCAAGAGTATGTAAACTCAGCATATCCAAAAGCAGTTGAAGATGTATTTGATTACTACCAAAAAGTCTCCCTTCATTATTCCTTGTCCAAAACACAGGATCCAGAGCTTTCAAAGGCTGTCTCTCAGGAAGCAATCCGCCTGTTACTTACTTCAAAGAACTACATAAAGGATATTTATACGTGGTTAAAGCAACTAACGCAAAACTTGCTCTGCAAGCACTATAGGTCCATCATGCAGCAAAAAGGACTCTATGATTCTCTTTGCCGAGAGACTGAGTTAGTCAGGAAAGTCATGTGTGCACATAACACAATACAGATAGAAGGCCTGGATCCCATCCTGAAAAAAGAAATCCTTAGCACCAAAGAATATAAAGAATTTGAATCTATAGCACGCTTCGATAAGATAAGTGATTATGCTACACACCTGAATGTTAGCAGCGCAGTGGCTCAAAAAAGGAAAGACAAGATAGTTAAGAATCTGAGATCAAGGCTACTGCTTGCGATGGGTTGGGAAGCTGGAAGGGACATCTTGAACTACAATCAGTACAATGCGATCCTCAAATTCATCAGAAGCATCCAGAAGATAGGTGAAAGTAGCGACGTTCGAGGCACAAGCTCAAATTCACTGGCTCAGACAGACGAAATCCTGAAAGTAATGCAGGGAATCACCAGCATAGATGATTGGGGGATCACGATGATCGGTAACAGAAGATTCAGATTTCACATCTTTCATCTGACGCTAAAGAAAAAACCAATTATCGCTACTTTCATCATAAGCTTGAACGAAAGGAACCATGTTAGCATCGAGAGCTGTAAAAGAGATGAAATAGTTGGAATCCACCCAATACCTGCTAACGTACAGATACCCAAGGAGATGGGCAGATCACTCTGGTCTTATGAGAAAATTATTTCACTGCTGAAGTAAAATATCTTCGATTCTGGCATCTTAGTTGCGTCATTTTTGACACTATATATATAGGAACTAATTTCAAGGAGTGTCAAAATGAAAAAACTCATGCTTTACGTAGTGTTGGTTGTAGTGAGTCTTAACTTGCTTTGTGCAGTTATTGACTATACAGCCATTAACCACCAAACTCTACCTGTCTATACTGGTTCATTGAGCGATCCCATCGTTAAAATTGTGTACGAAGACCAGAACGGCCAGTACGTTTTTGTTGAATATGATGGAGTTTTGTATGTTTGTTATCTGTAAATGCATTAACTCCAAGGCTACAACATCACTTCATATAGGAGGAATTATGAAGAAACTGATATTGTACATTTCGGCGATCCTGATGATCGTCTTGCTCGGACCGCTTTCGGCCCAAAATAATTACCTTGATGTAATGACCTACATGAGTGGTGAATTTGGAGGCTGCGAATTTGGTTCATCAATAGCCAGCCTGGATTTTAATGGCGATGGGTACATGGACCTGGTGATATTATCTTTAGCTTGGAATCCAGACTTGATCTATCAGGATCAAAATTGCTGGGGCAAACTTTATTTCTACTGGGGAGGGCCTGGATTTGATAACGTAGCCGATTTTGTTATCCCAGGCTCATATAGTAGGCATATGGGCCGGGGCTCCACTATATGCAATGCCGGAGATATTAACGGGGACGGAATAGAAGACCTCATTATGACGCAGTGGGCTGCCGATAATAATAAACAAGTTGCGGTATATTTTGGACGGCCGGAGCCTCAACCTGCTGCCGATATTCTATTATCATCTCAATATCCGGATTATCTCGGTGCAACTGTCCTTCCCTTGGGAGACATTAATGGTGACAATAGAGATGACGTTGCTATTTTATCCTATGACTCTTCATCTTCAGTGTACACGATGAACATTTGGGATGATTACACAGCGCAACCAATACCCTTTAGAAGAATTACGAATAGCCAAAGGCTATCTCGCCTGTGCGGCATCGGAGACGTGAACAATGATGGTTTTGATGATTGTGTGCTTCATATTCCGATCCTCCCCATGGGAGAAACTCACAACAGACTGGTGCTACACTACGGTGGCCCCAATTTCCCTGAGACAGATAGCCTGACCATCTGCGAGGATTCTAATAGTATTATAAAGAGTTGGGCTTGTCCGTTGGGAGATGTAAATGGAGATGGGTATGATGATTTCTCGGCTGGGAGCCAGGTGTATGATTATTCCCAGCATATATGGCTGGGTGGTGAGGTGATTACGGAAAATTGGAGCCTTGATCTGTCGGGAGATAACAATGGATTTCCCCACCAAATAAGCGAAAGAGGTAGCGGTTATCCTATGGTGCATGGGGACCTGAATGGAGATGGCTATCAGGATGTGATAGGGTTCGATCATGAAGCAGGATATTACAGCGGATACTTGTACATTTGGATGGGCAGCTCTGCCATGAACGGATCACTGGATTTTGTAAGTCTGGGAATTACAGACTACGATTGCATGAATTATGGCTGGTCAAAGGCGACTGGTGACTTTAATGCCGATGGCTATTGTGACATTGCCGTGGGTGCACCTTGGTTTACAATGCAAGGTAGTAGTTTCTTTTCTACTGGTAGAGTCTATATCATGGCTGGTAATGCCGACCTGCACGATAGACCCGTGGCTAATGATGATCCGCTGATCCCTGCTGTCGAACTAAACAGGTGGCAGATTGAGGTTTATCCCAATCCTGCCTCCTCGCCTGAAACACAGTTTAACCTTTTGTTCAAAGGTTCTGGATTCAAAGATGCGGGCGATTATAAGCTGGAGATTTTTAATCTGAAGGGGCAGAAGCTACTATCAAAAAATATACCTTCAGATAATATGAAAGAAGGCCTTATGACCTTTGAATCTAAGTCCTGGCCAAAAGGGATACTCTTATTGTCGATATTACAAGACGGTAAGCAATTGACCACCAAGAAAGTAACAACTTACTAAAGGAGATTAAAGAAAATGAAAGACCCTAAGAAAAAATTTTACCCCCTGTGCAGACTCATCATAATCCTGATGCTGTTTGGTATCAGCATCCTCTTTGCACAAAACAACATGCCCTTATTTTGCACCATGTACGGTGAGTTCAATGGCGCTGCTTTAGGCCACACAATGGCCAGCCTTGATTTCAATGGCGATGGGATCCATGACCTCGTTGCACTGGAGAAACACTGGAATCCGGATGGGGTATTTAATCTCAATACCGGTCAATTCGGCAGGATCAATTTCTATTGGGGTGGCGAGGAATTCGATGCCAATCTTGATGCAGCCATTTGTGGTAGTTACTCTGGTGAGTATGGGCTGGGCCAGCTCACCAATATGGGAGACATCAATAACGACGGTAAGGAAGACTTGTGTTATTGTGGTAAAGACCAGAATTGGGCACCTAGACTTTGCATTTTTTACGGCAGAGATGAGCCGGTCTCTGTACCGGATTATGTGTTAAGCTATCCCTATAGCGAAGTGAGCTCTCTGAATGCCCAGCCTGTGGGGGACATTAATAATGACGGATATAATGATGTCGCGATAACTGCAACACGAAGTAATGGAGCATCCTCCTGGATCCTGGATGGGGCTACAATGACAATCTTTGAAGTCGGCTCGTCGTCGATATTGAGGGGTTTTAACTTTATGACCGGTATCGGAGACGTAAATAATGATGGGATAGATGATTATTTGAGAATAACCGCTACGCAACCAAAAGACTATGACCACAATAGAATTACCGTGCACTTTGGGGGAAATAGCATCCCCTCCGGTGACAGTCTGCTTATAACTGACGATACTAATATGTTAATTAATCCCATTGTTGGACCCTTAGGTGATCTGGATGGAGATGGGATCAGCGATTTCGTTGCTTGGATCGGAGGAGGTTATTACCGGATCTGGTATGGCTCCAGCAATTTATCTGCTCAGTGGGATTTGTTGATTCCAAATTTATCCTACAATTCAGGTCTCATACACGGAGATTTCAATGCCGATGGCTACAGCGATATCATAGCCTCAAATTACTATTATGATGACGATGGAGCAGCTTGGCTTTGGCTGGGAGGCGAGAACATGAATGGAACTTACGATTTTAAGTTTCCTACACCTCATAGCATTAGCGAGAAATTCGGCCAAGCGAAGGCAGCCGGTGATTTTAATAATGATGGATTCTGCGATGTCGCCATTTCTCAACCATATTCCGATCCGGCTCCACTATGGACGCCGGGCAGAATTCACGTATTTTTGGGCAATGCAGACCTAACTGACACCACAGTAAGCAATGAAGATGATGTGCTGCCACCCCATACGGAATCATCCAAATGGGAGATTCAGCTATTCCCCAACCCCATTTCTGGGGACCGAGCGAGTCTGAACATCAAGTTTCTGGGGCAAGGATATAAAGAGCTTAAGAGTGCCAAGATGGAGATCTTCAATATCAAAGGGCAAAAGATAAGCTCTTATATCGCAGATCAGGCATCCTTGACGGAGGGATCTTACACCGGACAAATACCAGACCTGGTGCCCGGACTGTACTTCCTTAAAGTATCTGATCAAGCTCAGGGTATTCGTACCCATAAATTTATCGTCAAATAAGGAGAAGATGATGAAAAATATAATATTAATCGCAATCGTGTTTCTTTGCGCCATTTCACTGGCATATAGCAGCACAGCCTCTGAATTTCTTTTGGGCAACTATTCCTACTGGCAACAAAAGGATAAACTTGAAGCGCCATACATACTTGCTTCCGACAGCGTATTCCAATATATGGAAGACTGTGGATATAATGCCACAATCTGCAATGCGTATCATTATGAAGATGCCCTAACGAGGGTCATGCTTGGCGCAATGGGAGATAAGGGCATTAAAGCAATCCTAACAGATTTTGGCTGGGACGGGTTACAAACAAACGACTTTTATGGGACAAGGGGATTGAGCTTATCTAACTACCAAAGATATGAGGCAGAATATCATAATGAGTTTGACGTTAATCCAGATGATCACATAGATGATAGGTTCTATTACAGTTCATGCGATGATGCTGGTGAGATAAAGGGCTGGAAAACTCTTGAAACTGAAACTGATACTAATTCCAATGGTGCTTACTGGGAATGTGATCCAAGCGTCAATAATCAAGAAGGGTATGTCTACAAAGGTTTCCAGAATCGATGGGCTACGGACGGCACTAAAGGTTTGCTTGAAGATTTTCAATTCGTAAAGATGGCTTGGGAACTTCCGGATTCCACTATTACCCATTACATGATGGATAATACGTATCTTTACATTACAGTTGCATTTAAGTGCCCAAATATTACTGTAAACAGAATACCCTATACCCCGATAGATCTAATTAAGCTTGATCTCCGTAGAAGGTAGTGTCTCAAAGGTTGGTGTAAATTGAGGAGTCCAAATTGCTTATTCGAAAGAAAAAGGTTGAGCCCAATCCCACTCATTGTTTTGATGGTTTAAACCAAAAACTATAAGACAAGGAGAAG
>JAJBAY010000116.1 GCA_020532515.1 Candidatus Cloacimonadota bacterium
CCTTTCATTTCACCTCCTGATATCTCTATCAAAAGGCTAAGTTTATTATTACACAAACTGGTGCAATCTAAACTTCCGAAACTGGTGCACTTTTAACTGCCATCGACAACCGAGATAGCCACTCCTATGCTTGATGTGTCAAACGGCAGTCTCAATCTGGGCTGGGAATCCATTCCCGGAGTTGAATGGTACGGCATTTATGCCGCGGATGACCCCTACGGCCAGTGGACCTGCCTCGGATACGTGAACGCAAACTTTATCGGTGTCAACCTGAGTTTGGATCAAAAAAAATTCTACAGGATCACCGCAGGCGCAGGTTCACCCCCTCTCAGCATACGCTTGGAAGGATTACCGGCAAAATAAGGACGTGCACCTATAAGCCCGAGAACCTGCTTGACGGCATCGGCCTACAAGATAATGGTTTACACTGAAGACCCTTGTCACTGTGGATGCCATGAAGTCAATATCTCCGATCACGTCAGCTTTGTCAATAATGGTTAGCAGATTTTAACAGCCTCAAAGCTTGGATTGAGAGCACACACTAAAAATAACTTGACTTGTAATTTATGCTTGAAAACAATGTAATCGATTGCTTGGCCATAAAGAGAGTGCAATAAGCAAGGAAAATAAGGATTCTTTAACTAACATGAGAAACAATGACTTGGAATTTACACCAACGTTTGGGACTCAAGTTCTATATCCGGAAAACAGGCTCTATCAATAGCTTTACACTAGATTTAGTGCACATCATTAGCTACACAATCAACAGGTATTATTTGAGGATTACTGCCTTTCCGGTCTTGCCATCCATCTTCACCAGAAGGGGATGGTCAAATTCAAGATGTACGAAGTATTCTCCTCTCTGGCAATGCGGCTGCTTCATGAGCCAGTCCCAATCTACGAAATCGGTCTGGGATGTATAGGGGATGGTAAAGTACCCTACATTCATTGCAAGCAGGTTGTGAAAGAAGTGAGTACCCTGACTGGCCTCCACTATAAAGTCCTTGAGTCCTGTTTCCAGGATTACCTTGGCACGACTGATCTGGGGCCAGCGTACCGGGATGCCCAGAAATCTATCTCTGGAGCCCCATCGCCCCGGTCCGATCAAGATGTAAGCTTTATCGGCTTTCGCCATTTTGGTATTGAAACTCTCTATCTCCTGTTGCATAGCGTAGGTCTTGGTCTTATCAAAGGTTCTGGGATCCAAATAGATCACATCGTGCAGATCTTCAAATATCCCATTGCCCATACCGTGCTCTGTGTACATCAAAAGATCGCGTTTTACCAGCTCTTGGGTATTGATCTGATAGGCGTCCGTATTTATGGATAGGGGACGGATCTGCAAGATGTAAAAAGTGGGTTTATGGGTTTGGCAATTATCCTGTTTCAGATTTACCGCAAATTCTATTTCCACCGGATTGCCCAGGGCAATCTCACCTATTTCCAGCAGCTCTTTCACGATCCTGGCCAAGGGGAAGTGTTTGTATTTCAAGATGCTGGAGAAGGTCAGCACCTTGGGTCCGCGTTCCTGCAGATTATCGTTAAGGCGGGAATCATTGTAATCCCAAACTGAGGCCAGATAGCGCAAACTGCCATGTTCTTCAGCATCTTTCAGGGTCAATAAAGACAGAGTACTCTCCTCTCCTTTGTTCAGGTCAAAATCGTTATTAGCCAGATTCAGGGCATAGAATTCCTTCTGTGAATTTCGTACTATTTCTTCTTGAGTCAGCAAATCGATATCGGGATAGAGGGGACAAAAACGGTGGTTGTTCTTGCCTTCCACCACAGCCTTGCCCAATCCCAAGACGATATTGGCTATCCCATCTGACTGCTGCAGGCCTGAGGTAGGATAAAAGTTGTAAGACTGAGCCACACCTGCAATGTCCGGGTAATAATACTTTTCTCCCTTACAATAGCCTACCGTCTCTTGAATGATCACAGCCATTTTCTCTTCTTCAGCCTTAAAATCCACAGCATCCAGAAAGTTACGCGCGGCCTTCAGATACACAGAGGCAAAAACCAGCTTGATCGCGTTCATTAGCTGTTTTAGTCGCCGCGAGTCATCGCGATGATTATTGGGCAACATAAAGGTGCGATACACCCCCGCCAAGGGTTGGGATTGGGAGTCCTCCAAGAGGCTGGAAGAGCGTACCGCAATAGGATATCTCACCACATCCAGATAAATCTCCAAGCGCTCGATCAGCTCCTCTGAGAGTAAGCCCTGAATAAATATATCGTCGATTTCTTTGTCACTTTTGTCCTGAATGTTCTCTATGATATGGTTGCGCTCCACGAATTGATCAAATTCATTGGTTCCGATGATAGCCGTGGAAGGCAGAGAAATCGAGGTGTTTTTAAACTTATGCTCATATTCCATTGTGCACAAGAGCGCATTCAAAAAGGCCAGGCCACGTCCTTTGCCACCCAAGGAACCTTCCGTGAGGCGAATGACCTGATTCAGCTCCGAGAGTGAATCTGCATCAAAATTGATAATCTTGCCCCGGTTCTTTTCGATGCGGACAGTGCGGAAGATATGGTGCAGAAACTTTCGCAATTGATCTCTGGTTTCAAAATCTTCGATCTTCATGGGGCGGATCTTTTTGGCGATTTGAATCTCCCCATGGGCAATCAGCCAATTTGAAAAGTGATTGAATCTGCTATGATACTCTAGGGAATCCTCCGGTATGATGAGGATTTTCTCTTCAAACTCCGCGATATTAGACGCTTCACAGATCACTTCACCATCTGGATTGCGGAAGATGAAATTGCCAAAGCCCAGGCTATGCACCAAGTATTCCCGCAGATCTTTGAAGAGATACTTGGAGTTTTTATTAAAAAAGTGCACGTTCAAATCTTCTGCGAGCTGCCTATTTTCATCCTCTGAGGATTGCAGGATCACCGGTAAATCGCTGTTTGTTGCCAGGACATGCTTGATGAGCTTGATCCCTGCCTCTGCATCGATCTTTCCCTGGACTTTGTAACGCACATCGGAGATCACGCAGAGTATATAATCCTTGTACTTTTCATAGAGCCGAATCGCTTCTTCAAAATCGTGTGCCAGCAGCACCTTGGGGCGCACCCTCATCCTCAGGTGCTTGTTGATCTCACTCACCTCTTCTTCGATCAATTTCTGAGTCTGCTTCATGATCACCGAATACAGTGAAGGCAAAAACATGGAATAGTAATGCACGGAGTCTTCCACCAAGAGGATGACCCTGACCAGGCCGTGGGTGGTGTCATATTCAACATTCATGCTGTCTTCCACGCTTTTGACCATGGCCAGAAAGAGCTTGGTATTGCCATTCCAGAGAAATACGTCGTCGATGTATCTACGCTCTGCAGCGTGACTTTCCCAGATCTGATAGTCCGAGCTCACATTCAAAAGCAGCAGCACGGTGAGCTCGGGATGGGTTTCCTTCACCTGCCTGGCCAGCTCAAAGGGGCCAATCTCTCCGATGCGTACCATCGTGATGATCAGATCATAGCTATGGGACTTTAGCTTTTCCAGGGCCTGAGCACCGGTGGGCACCGAGGTGATTCTGGGGGCAGTGGAGAGGTTCAGTTGCCGGTACTCACCAAAGATTTGCTCCGAGAGCCTGCCGTCCTGTTCAAAGATAAAAGCATCATAGAAGGTGGAAACCAAGAGGATGTTTCGCACGCGCCTGTGCATGAGCTGGTGAAAGATATCTTCGCCGAACTTGAATTTGTTATAGTAGTAATTCAATTCTTCTATTTTCATGTTGCACACCTCGAGATTGGGAAAAATATCATTTTTATCATTATGAAAAGGCTCGGAAAGCTGTCAATATAAATGTTCCCGGTAGGTTCGTAGCGCTGTCTTTAGACGGCGGTTGCAATGGCTAAAGAGTTTGTGCAAAAGCCTCTCACAGATCACACAGATTTCACAGATTATCAAAAGGAAAAGGGATAATGGATAGCAACTGGGTATTCCAGGGTTTTGGTTTTACTGGACACGAGAGACCTATCCAATCCAGCAGAACGGTCGTCTAAAGATAGCGCTACGGCAGCCAGCTTGTAACTCGTAACTTGTAACTC
Source organism: Candidatus Cloacimonadota bacterium (assembly GCA_020532515.1). GTDB lineage: Bacteria > Cloacimonadota > Cloacimonadia > Cloacimonadales > Cloacimonadaceae > UBA5456. The sequence continues at coordinate 4,057 of JAJBAY010000116.1, forward strand.
GTAACTTGTAACTTGTAAGTTTCACTGGACACGAGAGACCTATCCAATCCAGCAGAACGGTCGTCTAAAGATAGCGCTACGGCAGCCAGCTTGTAACTCGTAACTTGTAACTCGTAACTTCCACTGAAGACAGTGCCACGATGCTTGACAAACCAAAGCCTATAGATATTCTGGCATTTATAAGGATAAATGTGGATTAATATGGATAGCACAGGACTGGATAACAAGCAAATAATTGCACTCGTAGATTGCAATAACTTCTATGTGTCCTGCGAAAGGGTCTTCAATCCCCGTCTGCTGGGTATTCCTGTGGCTGTACTTTCCAACAACGACGGCTGCATAGTCTCCCGTAGCAATGAGATCAAGGCCTTGAATATTCCCATGGGGGCTCCCGGTTTCAAGTATGAAG
>JAJBAY010000023.1 GCA_020532515.1 Candidatus Cloacimonadota bacterium
AGCAGCATTGATCCGAGGAGACTTCTGAGAAAAAGAAAAGAGAATCCAGCACGAAAACGCAAGGAGGATCTGCAATTATGCTTGGATTTCTGAGCTTTGAAAAAAATGGGGGGATCCCTGAAATGTGCAAAACTACTGAGATTCCCAGTATCTTTTGTGGCAATGCAAGCTTGTAGGGCTATATAGCCTCACCAAAAACAGCCAGCATAAAGGTCTTCGGCAAGGCCGGCTTTGGAGCTTGTGAGAGAACTATGCACTGCCCTAAGAAAAAAAGCGCAACTGGCTGGATTGCCGAAGTCTGGTAGGCAAGGGCACGGGATGTGCTACCTTTTTTCCAAGCCTGTTCCACTTTCTTCAAGCCTCCTCATCTTTTTTCAAGGCCTGCAGCCTTGTTCGACACAAGACGCAAACGAATCCAGCAAAGCTGAGGCTGGCCTCTCAACCCTCTAAACCCTCTCAACCTTCTCAACTAACTAAACCAAGTCAGGGCGGAACAGAGTCCGCCCCAACGATAAAACGTTAAAGCGTTAAAACGCTAAAACCTCTTACTTGATTTTGAGTATTTTTGTAATCTTTGTGTGTTCGGCATCGGCGATCCTGGCGAAGTAGATTCCTTGCGCCACAGGCAGACCTTTGTCGTCATTACCATTCCAGGTGATTTGTCCAGAGCCGCTTTGCGTAGTTAGCTGCAAGCTCTTGACCTTCTGTCCTTTGATATTATAGATGTTTATCTTTACTGCTTGGCTCACAGGTGATTTCACTTTGAGTGAGATCTGGTCAGTAAAGGGATTGGGGAAGCAGCGTATAGACAGCGCTGCAGGCACGATGGCAGGATCATCCACAGAGATGGTACCTATGCTGCCCTGAAGGTGCCAGAGAGAGGATCCCGAAGCAGAGTTCTTGGCCCAGAGACAGGCATGTATGATGCCGGGCTCGGGATTGCTGAGCGCTATCCGGGAATCTAATAAGGAATCTGACCCGAAGCCTGCAGTAAGAGGCAGGGTATCGTCAATGGAAAGGATATTGCCATTTTCATCCAGACGTATTAGCCTGGCGGTATTTTCCGTGTCACCAGCAGTCACAAAAATGAATCCGTCCAAAATGCGATGCAGGGAGATATAATCCTGCGTGTATGGTGATCCATAAAGATAAGTGTCATTGCCTGTCTCCAGGTTTGTAATCATCAGACGGCAGGGCTGTTGCGCGTCTCCGATGTCTTGTTGCAGAGTGAGTACATTGCCATTGGCCAGAAGCTTGGCCTGGACGATCTTGAAACCTGCCACCAGATCTTGAGGATAGGCTTCCTCATTTGTAAACAAAGTATTGTTCAAATGATAGAGATATTCTTCGCCTATATGGTCCATGGACTTATGGATTACCGGCTCATTGAGTTTGTGCCATTTGACTACAGATGCAGGGCCTGAAAAACCATTAGATTCAGAGATCAGGGCGCCCAAGCCCCAGACATCATTTCTGGCCATGCGCTCAAAGCTGCGGGGATCATTGGAATGCACCTTTTTATAGCCCACTCCGCTCCCGGAAGCTCCAGGGTAATTTCTCGCTTGAAGGCCTATATTCCCCAGCACGGGATCATTAAGCGCAGTGGTGGTCACAGGGCCTCCGCACATATCCAGATCAATATCCCAGACACCCGAGCCGCTGGGGTATTCATTATCATTCAGGGATCTGTGCATGTAGCCCCTGCGCTCTTGATAGAGTGCTCCCCAATGATTCACTGTACCTCTTTCCAGGTAAGGCGCTTTTTCCGGCCAGAGAGGATTGTACCAGGGATAGTCGATAGCAGGAGGCCAGGGATGGGCGATGGTCTGAGGATAGTGCCTGCGGTGCAGGTCTATCCAATCAAAAAAGTGGGTATCTGATCCGATTTCCATGTTCAAGGCAGGGATGGAAGGGTGCGGATGCTGGTATTCAAAGGTAAACATGCCGTCGTAGCGCGGATTCGAGGCGTCCTTATTCAATGCGATGAGATCTGCATAGACGAAAATGCCACCACCCAAGGGATCAGGATATTCGTTATCGGCTCCCATATTGGGATGGATCCTAAGAGAATCCGCCGGATTTTTGTAGCCGTATTTGATAATAATTTGCTTCTCACTGATCAAGCTGACCTTATCCGTAAGGTTAGCAGGATAGGGCGATGCTGGAGGCAGTGTGCCACTCAGCAAGATATCTCCGATCAGGTAAATATCGGAATCGCAATAAATGCTGACCTGACCGGTAAAAGTGCCTTTGATCCAGAGGGTTCCTCTGACAAAGAAACTTTGACCCGATACTGGCATTCCCCCCATTGGGGTCCATACAGTATCCACCACCGTGAAGCTATTGCTGAACAATGGAGTACCGCCTACACTGGGATAGGGATCATAGACATCGGTATTCACTGTGTAGGGCTCGGAAATAGCACCATGCCAGATGGTGGCATTCATGCCATTTACATCCATCAAAATTATGTTATTTCCCCCCTCCTGACCGATCACCTGCGCATTAGCACGATAATCCTGCTTGAAGAGCTCATTATTGGTTCGGAATAACTCCGAATCCGCATTTTGGATCAGTCCACCTTGAAAAACCTGAGCAGTGGGGTAAGTTGCGGGAGTGCTGATCACCTGTCCGGCAATCGTAACCGGTCCGAGGAAGGTAGGCCAACCGCCGTTGCTTCCACCACCAGCTTGCTTGATGTACAGATCAGAATTTATCAACACCGGACCGTCCACCACATCAGGGCCATAATAATAAACATTTGTCTCATTCATGGACTGGTTAACGTTCAAAAAGTGCATGCAAACATCAGTAGCCTGAGATTTCACGGTGAAATTCCTGACGCCTTCATCTGTGATTGACATCAAAGGATAGGGGTCATTGCTGTCGATCAAGCCTCCATCCAAGCTCTGGCAAGTCCAGTTTACGCCATAATTTTCCGAGAGACATCGGTACAGGCAATCCTCACCTTTTACCAGGATGGTGATATTGGGCAGATCCAGAACCAGGCTGGGGGCTCCAGGATCCGAGCTGATGAAGTAATCTGTAGAGCCTATCACTGAAGTAGTGTAGGTATCCTCCGCACTGGATTTTGTGAAGTGCAAAGAAGAGTAATTATCGTCTATTCTGGATAGGTAGGCGATGTAGATGGTATCTCCCACAGCTTGCATAGCTGGTTCACCAGCGAAGCTGACAGCGGGAATTCCAATAAGCTGGGCTGTGTCTTCCCAAGTAATGCCGAAGACAGTGCAAAACATTAGCACAAGGGCAACAAGAATGAACATCTGCTTCATAATAAACCTCCTTATTCGAAGCTAGCAGCCACGATTGAGACAATATTACCGTGTAGATATAGTGAATTGCAAATTTCATTCCAAAGTTGTGAACAATACAAGCCTCTTAACTTGTTTTATAACATCAATCTGGCTTGGGTAGAGGGATTGCAGGCAATTGAGTTTGAATATAAGGCTCTCTTTCAAACTGAGTGGGTAGGTCATTTCTTGCAGAGCCCATGCCGCATAATATATGCTCAAGATGACCTGGAGATAAGAGGATTATTTCCTGGTATCTCCACGGTATCTCTACTGTATGCCTCCTGCAACAAAGCTGATAAAGCTGTCTTGCGCAGAAAAACAACCAAGCTACTCATGCTCTAATCCTGCAGCTACTTTGGGCTGGAATTCTTACAAGAATACGGATATTGAGGTAGATTGCATTACCCACTCGCTTTGAAAGAGAGCCTTAAAAAAGTAAGAGCAGGTTTAAATATCTAATAATTCCGATAACAAGCCCCTGCTCTCCGAATCCGGATCAGCGGCTTTGTAAAACTATACTAAAGGCTCCTCTATCAGACCTCTTTGGTGGCCACCCAACCCTGGAAATCCAAGGGTAACTTGCTAAAACCGCCCTTTTCCACGATTTTGGTGGTGGCAGGATGTTCTGAGAAGAGATAGAGATGGTTTTCGGACAAGCCGCGATGATAATCTACCAGAAAGTGGATCATCGCACCGCCATAGCCTTTGCCGCGGAATTTCTCTCTGGTAAATATATCTGAAACCCTGCTGTATCCTGCATAAGTGCTCACCGAGGCCAGGGCTGCCAATTCGCCATCATGAAATCCGGCCAAAAGATGATAGGAAGGATGTTGCAGATGGCGCTCCACCACTTTGATGGTCCAATCTGAGCCATATTCCAGGGCGATGGTTTCCATCATCTCAATATCCAGGCGTCTCACGCGCTGAATGATCAGATCACTCGCCGGACGCAAGCTACTTTCATGATCATGCAAGAGATACTCCTCCTCCATGATTTGAACCTGAAAATCATGGCTTTCCAGGGTGGGGCCGATCTTATCGAGTTCATCCCCTTCCATTGCAGAAAAGAGGCAAGGTTGGATGCCCTTGGCTTTGTAAAAAGATTCGATGTCGCGGATGCTGCTTTCGATGCCGATATAATCTTTGATCACAGCATGATTGCTTTCTGGGGAACTTTTGTTGCCTTCATTGAAAAAGATCAGACCGTAGTCCTTCTGTAGCATAGTGGCAAAACGTTGGGGATAGAGCAATTCCGTCTCTTTCAAACGGTTCATGTTAAAAGGTATCGCCATATTGTCCACCTCTTGATTTTATTTTGCATCTGATAATAGTATAAGTTGTTTTGGATAAAGGGCAAGCTGCTTGCAGGGCTGGAAGTTCTGGGCGGCTCAAGACAGCTCCTCGATCTTGGTATAAGCTGCAAAAAGCAATCTCCCGCCCACAAAGCCAAAGCCTGCTTGCAAGAGATTGGCAGGAAGTTCCGCCAGAGCGACAGCCTTGCCAAAGCTGGGCATGATCCAGGTGCCGGCAAAATACACTGTGACCATCAGCAGCGCACCTATCAAAGGCCAAATACTCTGCATCCAGCTACCGGCAGCTTTACCCATACCGGCAAAGAGTCCCAAGAGCCCTTTTGCTACCAGTGTGATGGGAGCGAAGAGCGGAAAGCCGATCAGATCTGCCAAAGCAGAGCCGATGCCACCGGCGATCAGAGCGCTCCTCTTGCCAGCATAAAGTCCACAAAACACGATGACGACATCGCCAAAATTAAAGTATCCGCCCCCGGGAATGGGAATGCGGATCAGGAGGGTGGTAACCATCACCAAGATGGTGAATCCGACCGTAAAATACCATTTCATGATTGCTCCTTATGGCAGTATTCAATGAGGTTATCGATTTTCTCGCCCTTGCTTTCGGCTTCAGCGAGCGTAAAAAGCACCAAACCTAAAGTGGCGGCAAGGGCACGTTTAAAGCGCAGCTTAAAGCCCTTCGGTTTTTGCCTCATACCGGGGCTCAGCTCCTGCCACATTTTGATCTGAGCGTAAGAGTGAAAAGCCACGCTATACAGAATCTTGCCCAAGATCAGATACTTGGTCCGGCGAATGCCCAGGTCCGAACGGATGAGATCATCCACTGAGACACAGGCAAAACACAGGCGAAACGCCAAGATCGAACTCAGCAAAAGCAGCACCCGCGGCAGCCCGTAATGCACCCAATACGCCAAAGGCGCAGAGCCCTGTGGGCTGATGCCAAGCAGGATAAAGATGGCGTAAACCACAGTCAGCATCAGCACAAACGGCAATAGAATACGCAATTGCTGCCCAACTTTGCGGATTCCCAGGATGAAAAGCGAAAGCAGCAAAGTCACCCCCAAAGCGATGAATTGCAGGGGGATATTATGCAGCCATAGAATGCCGAAAACGATGCAATACAAGAGGAAGACCAGAGAAGCCAAGATTACTTTAGCCATAAATCACGGTTTCCTGGGGGCTATTCTGGACGAATTCCACAATCTGCGCCTCTTCCAATTGATAGCGATGAGAGCTATATATCAGGCAGATGGGCCTCTGCATGTCTTTGGGAATATCCAAATTGTAGGCCTCGTCGGCGATTACATAAACCGGCAGATCGTCCTGCCTGGCGGCCAAATCCTGCCACAGATAGCGCCAGACATCCTCTTCACTCCGGATGGCAAAACCCGGTTTGAAGATCGCCGCCTGAGCCCTGAGTGCATATAGCTGCAAGTGCATCTGCTGCTGCAAACACAGCACATAGAGGTCTGTTCTACCCTCCAGCTCCGGAAGCAGGATTTGGTGGATAAAGCTGCTTTTCCCGCTGCCATTGGCACCTTTGAGATAGTAGCTTTTGCCCACTTCAAAGCGCAGAGGCTTTTCTAAACTAAGGGAAAATCCCGGCCAAATATCTCTCTTTCCCGCAGGCAGTGTGATCATGAGGGATCCCTCAGCAGAATCTCTTTGCGGCTCTGTTTGATCAGCTCCAGAATCTGCCTGGCTTTGTCTTCATCCAGAGAGTGAGTCAGATGCACAAATTCTATCCTGGGTGCAGGTGAATACAGCGCCAACAGTGCCATCAGCACCACTTTCTGTCCCCCGGACAGAGCATCCAATTTGCTGTCTATGTCTATCCTTTTGGCAGCAATGCGCTCAAATTCACTAAAGAGCAGAGCCTCCTCTTTTAACCCAAGATTGTACAGAATGAGCTCATCGCGCACAGCGTCTGTGCACACCAAGGGATGCTGACCATCGGCAATCAAATAGCTCTTTTTTGAATCCATAAAAACATCTGCTGGGAAAGAGGAGCTTTTGTCAAGTAAATCTGCAAATAGGGACAACATCTGCTTTATAATCAAAACAGGCATTCCCCCAAAAAACTGATCTCCAAGCTCCATAATACACTTTAATGCTATGATCTTATCTTTTATGAATGTCCAAGTATTCCATTTTTCAGTTTGAGCATATTTGTCTCAGAATTAGGGTTCAAGGCGGTGTGCGATTGCCATTACAGCCGTGTCAGGGACTTATTTGCAGCAAAAAAGGCAATGCGTGAATAGCCCTTAGTGCTCAGATTTTCATGGCTCCCCTAAAGCCACCTTTTCAAAAAAGACACTGCGAACAGAATTGATCGGGGCAGAAAATTATGAAGGTTTACGATGTCCCAGACGCTCATACAGACATAAATAGCACTTTCCGAGAGATTTTTAGCCAGCGAGGATAAGCTCTTATTAACAGGCCTGTTTTTACCCCTATGCTTTTGGCAAACTTGACAGAAAACTATTTTAATAAACTGTAAGAAAAGACTTTACAGAAATGGTGACGTCTCAATTATTGATCTCATTACAACATAAGATAAGGAGAACGTCACCATGTATAACGAACAAAATACAACCCGCGATTTTGTGCAAGCAAAATTATCTGATTTCAGCAAAAAAGTAAGTGAGGGATGCTCAAGACCAGTGCAGAAATTCTACAAAGATACTTTATTCGGCATCTGTGCAACCGGGTCCCCTTCCATTCACAATATAGCTAAACTACTGCAGGATAAGACCAGCACAAAGAAGACCAGCGAACGGCTATACCGCAATCTGCGCAGAGAAGGTATTGCCGAACACATTGATCACAAGCTCATGGAGATGCTCAAACCAAAGGTTAAGAAAGACACCTTGTTTATTGTGGATGAGAGCGATATTGAAAAGCCTTATGCCAAAAATATGGAGGGTATGCAGAAAGTTCATAATGGCAGCAAATCTGAACAAACCAATGGTTATCTCCTGCTAAATATAGTGGCTTTAACTGCCCGGCAGGATGGTTACAACTTGCTGCCTGCCAGTAGTATCCTGTTCTCACCCAAAATGGAATTGGATTCTGCAAAGCAGGTGCTTCAGGATAAGATTATAGATCAACAGATAGCCTTTCTTAACAAGGGTATATATGTTTTTGACCGGGGATATGATGATCGTAAGCTGATCGGCTTTCTCAAAGATAACGCCGTATCTTTTGTTATTCGTGGCATGGGGACCAGAGCCATTAAGGAAGGTTTGGTAGAAAACAATTTTAAGGAAGCGGTAGAGGATATGCACTTTAAGTATCGGTTTGCCGGCTTTAAGGCTGGCGAAACCTTCCACTGTGCAACCCGCATAATCGCAGTGCGGACAGATGATCATCCCAGCAAGAAGTCAAACAGCGTAGAAGTCAGCCTTGTTGTGGTTCGTAAGTATAAAAGAGGTGCCCAAAAAGGCAAGGACTTCTACCTTTTGTGTGACTTTGATGATCCCAATATGCCTGAGCGGGAGATCATTGCGAAAGCTGTTGATACTTATAAAAAACGCTGGTCTATTGAGGAAGTACATCGCCAAATGAAGCAGAGTATGAGATGGGAAAGCATGCGTTTAGCCAGCTATCAAGGCATGAAAAACCTCAATGCCTTTATGGCTTTGGCTCTCTTTTTTATCTACAAGTGCAAAAATCATATCCATATCCTGGCAGTCGGATTTCCAAAGATCATCCAGTACATCAAATCAGACAGGTACAAGCCCAAGGAGTTCGTTTACTACAGAATAGCAGAGGTTGTCGCTATCTGCATTACGCTGGTTGTCCAGTACAAACGAAGGCCAAATATACAGGAAAGACGTGATCGAGTGCAGATCAAAATTAGGTTCTGAAAAAAATGGGGGAATGCCAGATAATCAAAACACTTGACAAAGGAAGCTCATTCTTTGCATTGGTTATAAAAAATTGGCGATGTCTGCTCCAGATCATAAAGCTCTGGTTCGTAAACATCTAATTAAAGGACATGCTTTGAAAAGAATCGCGCTCCTCTTACTGGGACTATTGATAGTGCCAGTCTTGGCCCTTACTGATGTACAAAAAGAAACTGCTTCTAATTTTCAGATTCAATCCCGCAGGGCTACGGGCTTGACTCTCAGTTTTCAGTTATCAGATTTCAATGTTGCACAGATTACGCAACAGAATGAGCTCTATCACAAGATTGAGCTTCCTGGAGCGCAGAGCGCGCCACTGTCCGGAATGCCGGATTTGCCCATATTCACCACTACTCTCGCCATTCCCGCGACAGGTGGAGTGTCCATTCAGATCACAGGGACAGAAGAGCAAACATGGGAAGGGTTCAATCCATATCCCATGCAGGATCATAGCATAGCAGAAAGCACACGCGGCTTCAGTAAAAGTGAAGATTTTTACAAAAGCAGGGCGCTGTATCCCGAGAATGACCTTGTTTATAGCGATCCCATGATCCTCAGGGATTTCAGGATCATCACGCTGCAAGTGAATCCCTTCATATACAATGCTGGCACCAAACAGCTTACCATTCGCCAAAACATGGAGATTGAGGTCAATTTTACAACTCAGCCTTCAGTCAATGAACTTCCAGGACCAGTGCAATATATCTCCCCAAGCTTTGACAAAATCTATAAAGCCACGATTCAAAACTATGATGACTATCGGGAGATCATGATCGCCAATACTCCGCCCCGTTACTTGATCATTCATGGTAATACCACAGATAACAATTTCCATACTGCCTTGGATAACTTTGCACTTTGGAAGCGTCAGAAAGGCGCAGATGTGGATGTATTCAGCACTGCCGCCAGCGAAGCCGGCTCTTCCACTTCCAGCATCCAGACCTTTATCAGGGGTCGCTACAACAACCCTGCAACGCGTCCTGACTATGTAATCTTAGTTGGTGACACCAGTGGTAGCTTTAGTGTTCCCGCTTATTCTTATTCCAGTGGAGCTTCAGATTATCCATATACCCACATGAATACCGGAGATATCTTGGGTGATGTATTTATCGGTCGTATATCTGTAGAAAACATTAGCCAATTGCTGGTGCTGTTTAATAAGATTTACGTCTATGAAAGGGATATCAATATCGCCACTGCAGATTGGCTGAACCGGATGCTGCTGGTAGGATCCAGCAGTGGTGGCTCCGGTATTTCCCCTAAGTACATCAGCAAATATATCAAAGAGATGGCTTTGGAAATAAATCCTGATTATACTTTCACCGAGATTTACCCCAGTGGTTTTTCAGGCAATGAGACTGCTATCAATACTGCCATTACTCAAGGTGTGGGCTTTTACAGTTTCCGGGGCTGGATCGATTATGACCCACCCGCTGAATCTGCCATTAACAATAGCTACAAACTTTTGCATGCTATAAACATCACTTGTGGCACAAACAATTTCTCCGGCACCTCGGAAATGGAGCAATTTGTCCGCTATGGCACATTGGTAGCTCCCAAAGGGGCGGTAACAGGTATCGGAATGAGTACATCCACCACGCACACCACCTTTAATAACGTCCTGCACGGCGGTATCTTTGAAGGGATTTTTGTGCATGAGATGCGCACCATGGGTGAAGCGCTTTTGCGGGGCAAACTTTATATGAACGATACCTTTGGTTTATCTTCACCAGACAATGTGGCCAAGTTTACGCACTGGTGCAACCTGATTGGAGACCCCACCATGGAAGTCTTTACCGGCATTCCGGGCAGCTTCCAGATTGAAACAGATCCCTCTATACCCATAGGGCTATCTCTATTGGATGTTGCTGTTTCTGATGCCCAAGGCAATAGCATCAAGGGCGCCTCTGTGGTTTTGTCTCAGGGCTTTGATATCCTGTCTCGCGGCTATACCGATGCTCAGGGCAATTGCATTTTGGTCTTGCCGGCAAATATGACTGCCGGAGCGGCGCAATTGACCATCAGTGCTCATGACTTTAAGCCTTTGATCCATGCCATCCCGATCGAGCATATTGCTACCTTGGTTCCCGCTGAAATCGTCATTGATGATAGCGAATACGGCAATGATAACGGTATCATCACTGCCGGGGAAACGGTGAAACTCTACTTTGGTCTGCTCAATACTGGTAGCGCAAATATGAGTCGCATCACCGGAATGCTTTATACAGAAAGCCCTTGGGTAAACATCCTTCAGCCAGCCGTAATCTATCCTGTTCTTGTACCGGGAATACCCGTAAACAACTCCAACCCTATCGTCATCGAAATAGCTCCTGATACTCCCCACGACACTCTGTTACGCCTTCATCTCACTTTGGGAGATGGATATACGCAAAGCTTTGAAGTGTCTGAATACATTCCTGTGGAATCCGCCCAAATGGGATATATCAGCCAGCAGCTTCCGGGCAATGGAAACGGCGTGCTGGACCCCGGTGAAAACTCTCAATTTACCGTGTCCGTCAAAAATAGCGGAGCCGTGGCAGCACAAAACCTCTGGGCAGAATTGATCTCTCTCAACGACCTGCTGGAAGTGTCTGTAAATCTTGCAGCTTGCGGAAACGTGAATGTAAACAGCACCGTGGCAACCGGCTCCTTCCAAGTGCTCTGTCGCCCAGAGGCCCTGCCAGGGATGGTGATGCCCATGCAGCTCAGGCTTTACAACGCACAGGGCTTCGAGCAAACAATCGATTTTAGCATCACGCTCGGCATCGTCACAGAGCAAGATCCTTTGGGCCCGGACGCATATGGTTATGTGATCTATGATTGGACGGACACATCTTACCAGGAAGCACCACAGTATGAGTGGATTGAGATCGCTACCCCTTTGGGCGGTATGGGTACTGCTCTGAATATCAGCGATGTCTACGCCAGCAATGATGAAGGAGATCAGGTGGGAGCTAATTCTCTGGCCCTGGTGAATTTACCCTTTGCCTTCCAATTTTATGGACGTCTATATGACCAAATCACGGTTTGCTCCAATGGCTTCATCGCCTTGGGCGAAACTGGAAATGCAGAATTCAGAAACTTCCGTCTGCCCGGCGCCATGGGCCCCAGCCCCATGATTGCAGCTTTTTGGGATGATCTGGCCACCCATTCCGGCAGCGGTATATACAGCTATTTTGACCGTCAAAACCGTAGCTTCATCATCGAATGGCACAATCTGGTAAATGGCAAAAATGGCAGTTCGCCAGAGACCTTCCAGGTAATCCTCTACGATCAAAACTATTACTATACCAGCCTGGGGGATGGCCCCATCAAAATCCAGTATCATACTTTCAACAACGTCAATTCCCAATCAGCGGAGAGGCATGGAAACTATTGCAGCATCGGCATCGAAGACCATTCCGGCACCCGCGGCCTGGAATATACTTTCAACAACATCTATCCCACCGCTGCCGCCCCTTTGAGCAATGGCAAGGCCATTTACATCACGAATAATCCATCCATGTATGATGCGCCCATCCTGCAAGGCTCGCTCTCAGATATCACCTTGCAACAAGCTGAGAGCATCCTTATTCCCGATATTCAGACTTACTTTTACAGTCCTGCCTACCTGAATTATTCTTTAGCAGACAATCCCAATGCGCAGGGTATAGATACCGCCCAGGGCTTTAAAATCAGCTTCGATCCTTCCTTTTATGGCAGGTTAGATCTCAGCCTCAGAGCCACAGACCCCATGGGGCGCTATGTGGAGCAGGATTTTATGGCTATCGTGCAGCAAGCGAATGGGCACTATGAGGATTTTGACCTTAGCGCTCAGCTACCGGCGGGATGGACCCTAAACCATACCGGAACCACTTCTTTCCCTTGGCAGGTCGTAACTACGGATGGCGGTGGATTTCAGGCCATAACTACAACCACCCCTGGTCATACTGCCAATGAACGGCTCATCACGCCAAGCTATAACTTAAGCGGCTACTCCAATACCAGACTCCGTTTCTTTATGGATTATATGCCCATCGGCACCAGTTCCAGCCAATTGCAGTATTCTTTCAATGGCTTCTCTTGGATAACGATAGATTCATACAATAGCGCCTTTACCGGTTATAAGAGCTATACACTAGCTGTTTTGGACAACCGCCCATCGGTTAGATTACGCTGGAACTATGTGAGCACCATCAATTCATCCGGTATAGATAACCACTGGATCATCGATGATCTCAGCATCTGCAGCCAAGTTCCAGATACCACGCCTCCCTCGGCTATTACAGGATTTCAATTCATCAATCATAGCATGGGCATTGTCCATCTCAGTTGGAACCCCAGTCAGGATGATTTCTTCAGTCATTATGAGATTTACCTGGCGCAACACTCAAACGTGGGGATCACAGACCCATTGTACAGTGTAGCTTACGATCCCGCTTTGGGCTTTGTCAGCACCTCTACCGCAGCTATTTCAGGCCTGGCCAATGGCAGCTATTGGGCTGCGATCAGAGCTGTGGACCTCAGTGGAAATGCCAGCAACCTTTCTCAAACTGTGAATTTCGTATTGGGAGCTGTACCAGCCGCTGTCCAGAACCTGAGTATCACTGTGCTGGATGGAGCTTTCACCCTCAATTGGGATCCTGTTCAGACCGACCTCACCGGCAATCCTATGCTCATCGGTGGATACAAGATCTACGGGGCCAATACGGTAGATTTTACCTGTGACGAAGGTAGCCTCTTAGGCGAGGTGAATTCTCCTGAATATAGCGCGGCCACCTCAGAACCAATCAGATTCTTTAAGGTGACCGCAATCAACTAATAGGATTTGTAAAGGCAGTGGCTTATGGGGTCACTGCCTTTACACAAAAGAAGCTGCTATCCAAGTACAGCAGGATATCTTCGATGGTAAAGCTGGTATCTTCTGTGATTTCAAACACGGTGTAAGGGCTGGGAACAAGATCCGGGGTTTCTAGCAGATGCACCTCGTAATATACTCCGCTAATTGGGTTCCCACCAATATCCTCTTGCACAGCATCCCAAGTGAGTACGACGTTATCTCCCTGAACCTCTATGCTCAGGTTTTGCACAGTAAACGGACTATCTCCCAGCTTGCTGATCACGCCTGAGAAGCTGGCGCTGGAAAACACCTCATTGCTATACTCTGCTTTCACCGCCCACTTATAATCCCCTGCCGGCAAGGTATTCCAGGCAGTATCAGAGTATGCCAAGCCATTGACGGGGTTTTCGGTGATTGCAGTCCAGGTGGACACGTCCCCTTCTGAACCGGGATTAAGGCGCCATAAGCTATAGCCTTGCAAACTGCGGGAGCTTTGGCGTAGAGCAGTGTCTACTTCTATATTATCGATAAACCACTGATATCTCAGCCCATCATTTGTGGGAGGGTCTTCCGCATGAAAAGCCAGCTTGATCTGCTGACCCTGATAGAAACTCAGATCGATCACGACCGGCGCGCTGTATGGATGCCAGCCACCGCTCAGGGTGCTGGCATTCCACAAGGTCTGCCAAACGCCTGCTGTTTCACTAAAGATTTTGACGTTATAATTATCCCCCTCTGTCGAGCCCAGAAATACATAGCTTTCAAAGCTGAGCAAAGCATCGGAAGGACACAGAAATGAGGAGCTGATCAGCCACTCATCCTGATGATCGTAGGCCCACCACAATCCCGCTTGAAACCCACCATCCACGGGTGTGACCACTGTGGAGCCGGAGTTGATCTGTCCATATCTGGCCCAGGTGGCCATCGTACCATTGGCAAAGGGCCCTGCTGTATTTGTAATTATTTGAGTCCAGTCTTGGGGAGGGAATTCCGGTTCTTCAAAGCTTTGAAAAAGTCCCACGGCTTCGGTGACAGGCTCCTGCCAGACAAGCGCTACTGCACTATGATCTGCAAGCTCTTCTGCCACCAAAGAATGCGGGGCATACGCCATTTCATTCATGATGATGGTGCCCAGAGCATAATCCACCTCGCCCAGCTCAAGCTGCCCATAAATGCTGGTGTAGGCAGGATGCGTGATGGAATATGTATAGCTCTGTTCTGCTACCATTTGTGGTATTACAAAGGAACCATCGGCCAGAGATTGGCCCTGATAATCTTCATATCCCATGAGCCGGATCGTAGCCTGCTCAATCCCCTGCATGCTATCACTGGCGATGATATTGCCGCTGAGATCTACCCTTAACATCGGCTGCAGATCGATCTGCACAATCTCAGTTTCGTCTTCTTCCAGCTCTATCTGGAGTTCTTGGGAGATATAGGTGTGTTTACTAAAGCTCAAGCTATAGGTATTGGGCAACAAATTGATGAAGAGGAAACTGCCGTCTGAGCCGGTATACAAGCTTTGCATACCACCGTTCAAGTTAACCAAGACTCCTTCCAAAGGCGAGCTGCCTGCAGAGACAGTACCGGATATATGCCCTACGCCGCCTGGAATCACAGTGAAGGTGGTTTTGGGGAAGACACCGTTCAAGGTGCCACCCGTGGGATTTGCAGGATCATAATCAGTATTGTCATTGTGCATCTCAAGTGAGCGGCTGCTACCCACAGTCTGAGTTTTGAAGAGGTCACTTGAACTATAATAGCTGCTATCCAGGGGGCGCTGTACCATCATTACAAGATTTCCTCCATCCAGATGCATATAGTATTCCGGGAAGGTGATGCTAATTACGTTTTCACCCGAGGGGAAATCCACCGTACCATCAAAGACCTGGGTCAATTGAGTGGAGGGTATCCAGCCTGCACTGAGATCGGTCTGCAAAGTACTGCCCAACCAGACTTTAATGGGCATGCTTGTCAAGTTCGAACTGAATTGATTGTAGAATTTGACGCCTGTAATCATTCCGACAAAGCCATTCATCTCTTCTGCAGTATAGATAGTTTCAAAGAGCGAACTTTTCCAGTAGAAGTCTGCCGGGACGCGGGCAGTTTGATTTCCATCGCCGATAGTCAAAGAAAACACGCCGGCAGGCTGCACAGTGACGAACATCGGGCTGCTGGCATCGTTCCCAGGATTGATATCTCCTGTCAGGATCACCTTTCCATAAATGTTCATCGGGCCTTCAGTAGTGGGAGTCCAGCTCAAGACCACATCCAGCGTATTTCCAGCAGCTATGGCCGTCCCTGCTGCTGTGGCAAGTTCCACATCGTTGCCATCGTAGAGCTTCACATTGTAGTTGCTTTGAGCGGCGGTGCCGTTGTTAAATACGCTCACAGCATATTGTGCAGCAGCACCTACACTGGGAGTGACGTTTCCAGAAATCGAGGTAGCAGCAAGGTCGTTTGCACCCATCATTTCAAACTCGACGGTATCGAGGTAGATGGTCTGGCCGTAGGAGTTGTTGGCATGTTTGAAGGCTATGAATTTGCCAGTGCCGAGGTAACCAGCCAGAGAAACCTGATACTGTTCCCACGAGGTGGCGAAAGTAAGGGTTTCTACTTCGGTGAAGGTGCTGGCATCAGTGGGGTTTGTCATCACACCCACCTTCAAAGAGTAACCGTTGCCCTTACCCCAGAGCTTAACGCGCACGTTGTTGGTCGGTATAGCACTGCCCAGGGGAGGGGCAATCAACATGGCAATAGTATTGATATCAGTAGGATTATATATACCTACGCAGTTTGGTGGGCTCTGTGGAGAAGTAGTTACAGTTTTCACGTATCCGCTTGTGACAGCAGCCTCGTAAATATGGCTCCAGCCCAGAGGAAGTGCAGGAATGGCTACTTCATCAAAGCCTTGAGTGTAGCTAAGTTCTTGGATGGTGGCATCCACACCGTTTCCGCTGAGTGCTACGGTATGGATTTCTCTCAGATTATCGGTGATAGTAACCGTAGCGGTATGATCTCCTGCTGCAGTGGGAGCATAGGCTACGCTGAAAGGAAGATATTGTCCAAGGGTAAGTTGCGCCGGCAGAGCGGGCAGACCTGTAAGACTAAAGTAGTTGCTGCCGCTGATGGTGACGCTGTTTACAGTAAGGGTGCCTCCGCCAGCATTCATCACTCTGAAGGCCTGGCTGGGGGTATATCCCAAAACCACATCACCAAAGTTCTTGAAAGGAGGGTTTACTGCAAATTGCGGGTCTGAGCTCGGAGCGCTCATGAAGAAGCGGATATTGGAGCGGTTATTTGAAGTGATGCCGGTGGTTCCTGTGCTGCCATTAGCAGAGTCACTCTGAAAACGCAAGGAGCTTGCATAACCGGTATTAGAATAATAAACCAAAGCGTTGTAGGTATAGTTTGTTACCATATCTGTCGTAATATCAACAAGTAGATTTGAAGTGCCATCCCATAAGAAAGGTTCGCCAAAGCCATGGATATTCCAACCAGTAACAGGCATGAATGAAGCTCCCTGCCAGACTGTGGTATAGTCGCCAAGCTCGAAAGTGGTGCTAAGGACCGTTTGATCCGTTTGTTTAAGGCGAATGGTATAGTTCGGCATAGGCGAGCAAGTGCTCAGACTCTGCACGTTGAAAGCAAGAGCAGAGATCATTCCGGGAATTGCTCCGGCGGCATAGAAGTCGTCAGCTGTGTACAGTAACTGCTGGCGGAAAGCTTTATAGTAGGTGCCATAAGGAGCAGGGGCACCAGTATTGGTATTGGTGGCAGTACCGGTACCGATCTCGGTAACCAGCAAGCCTTCTTCCATTACGACGACGGTGAGCCTGTCAGTTTCATCGTTGGCAGGGTTTTCGTCACCAACCAGTACAACTCTGCCATAAAGCTCGGCTTCTCCTACTACAGCAGGGATCCAGGGCAACGCGAAGGCAATAATCTGATGAGGTAGGATGGGAGTGCCGGCTACACTGGCAATCTCTATGCCACCTGTCCTCATAAGCTTGACCGTGTAATTCGTCTGGGTGGTGAGGCTGTAGTTTTTTACAGACACGGTATAATTTACGATGGAATTCACGTTCGGTGTGCTTGGTCCCACAATGCTTATTGCGTTCAGGTCTGTGATGTCCAAAGCCTCCATGCTGAACTGCATGTTGGAGCGATTGCTGGAAAGTGTACCGGTAATGGCATCAATGGCCACGGCGCTATCGCTCTGATATCGCAGAGAACTGTTAAAACCAGTTGTAGTATAAGGCACCGAAGCATTCTGGGCGTAGTTGCCTGGGACAATATCGGTAACGATGTCGATGAGCAAGTTGGCAGTCCCATTCCAATTGAAGGGAGTGCTGAAAGCATGGGTGTTCCAGCCTGCTACAGGCATGAATTCATTAGCTTGAAAAACTTGCTGATAATCGCCGGTTTCAAAAGTGGAGTTCAAAGCAGTCTGAGTAGTTGTTTTGATCCGGATTCTGTAGTTGGGCATCGGGGAGCAGTTGTTCAAGGACTGAACATTAAAAGCGATGGAATTGATATTTCCTACACCTCCGCCTGCATCATTGAGCTCGCTGGCAAGCACAAGGTATTGCTCACGAAAGTTCTTGTACCAAGTTCCATAGGGAGCAGGACTCCCCGTAGTGGTATTGGTAGCAGTACCATCGCCCAAGGTGATATTCACTTGAGCGCCAAGGCTGGGGAATACTCCTAATGCAAAGCCTAAGAGCATGGTTAAAAATATGGCTCGTTTCATGGCTGGATCTCCTCTGTATCTCCATTATCTATGAAAAAGCTTCCTAACACTTCGAATCAGGTCATGCCTCAAAGGTCGTTGTAAACTCCAACTCATAGCTTTTACGCCCTCTATCCTCTTCTGCAAAGCAAAACTAAAGCATCACTATAGCTTTAAGAAGCCAGGGGTAAATCTGAGATTCTGTAACATTCAAAGGCTCTGACCATCAGGCAAATCAAATCAAAACCTTATGTGAAGCAGACCTAATAGACTCACCTAATACGTCAAGTGTAATTTCAAAACCGCCATTGCTCTGGGAATCGCAGGCTTTTTACTACACCAGCTTGATGCCCATGCATTCCAGCAGGGCAACTGCATCCGGCAGGCTGAAGCTCGCGTTTTTGATGTTGTTATTCAGCGGATTGATGGCATAGCCATGCGCACCGTTGAATTTGGCTTTGCTGAGGTTCGTATTGTTAAAACTTACGCTGCTGAAGCTGCTGCCGGTGAAATTGCTTTCTGAAAGATTAGAACCGATGAAGTCCGTTTCAATGATTTCGCAGTCCTTAAAACGGGTTTTCTTCAGTTCCATGAAGTTAAAATTGCAGCTACGCAGGAGGCATCCGGAAAAATCTATACCGAAACCCAGGGCATTACAGCGGGTAAAATCCACCCCCACCAACTTAGAAGTTTCATATTTTACCCCTTGCAGCTTGGCGTCCTGAAAGGAGGTCAGCGAGAGATTGCAATCCTTGAACACACAGCTATCCAGGATGCCATCGAAACGAAGATCAGAGAGATTGCAGCTTTCAAAGCGGATGTGGGTGAAATTGCGCCCCATCAGGCACAGGTCTTCCAGGTCGTTTATTATTAGATCCTCAATATCTTCCAGATAATCTGTCATGCTCATCATCTCCTGCTTAATCTTTAGAAAGCATAGTTATCAGGCAGGGCTACAGGTCAAGCAGATTATTATCTTAGGGCTACTACATTAGACTATTTCAGGATCATAGCCCGGATAAACCGGCCTTTCCCCTCAGAAACTATTTTGATGAGGTAAATGCCGCTGGGCAGGCGTTTTCCCGTGTCATCCACCGCTTGCCAATTGATCTGGTTTACTCCGGCAGAAAGTGTGACATCCGGCAAATCCTGAACCTTTTGCCCCTTCAGGTTGTAGATGGAAACCCTGGCGGGAGCGGCTTTGGTGGCAGAAATAGAAATGTTTGTGGAAGAAGTGAAAGGATTGGGATAGACAGTGCTGGTGAAAACAGCGAGCTGTTCATCCTGAGTGGAAGATGGTCCGGTGGTAAATGGCACAGGATTGCCCAGAGGAGTATGGGCAAAATCTACAGCATGCGCACGGGCAAGATGATCTCCTGCGCTCATTATCACATCGCCACTATAGCTTACATTGCAAGTATAGCTTTGATGTGCAGGAATCGTTACCGACATAACAATAGGCAAATAAAACACAAACGGCATCTGGCCGTCCACCCAGATTTCGGCGACAGTGGAGTAGCCAAATTCCATATGCCATTCCTGCTCGTGGTCGTTTATCCAGGTTAGAACGCCCATCACGTTAATTGGGTTTTCCTGGCTGGGGAAAAACCCGGTGATTTCAAGGCTATAATTGAGATTTTCAAGCCCCGTAATCTGGGCATTCAGCGAAAAGGCAATCAAGACGATTGCGATTAAAAGTAAACGTTTCATGGCTCTTCTCCTTGTGCGTTAAAGAAGGAATGATTTTGCTCACAAAAAACGTTAAAGCAAGTCCTAAATATATGACAAAGAGAAGCTTGCCTTTGTCAAGGAAAATCTTTTTTATTCCGATCTTGCTTGCTCAATAACCTTTTTGCTGAACTGGCAGAATGTCAGATATATACTGTCCAGACCAATGAATGCCCCTCACTTTAAAGTATTTACTTGACTTACTACCGGGGTTTTTCATAGATACATAGTAGTAGATATATCTAAAAGGAAATGGTAAAAATAAATGCAGAAAAAGTATCTTATAGCTATGACACTGCTGACCTTAGTGCTGGCTTTAACTGCCCAGGCTACCACTGGCTACAGGCCCGGAGATCAGAGCCTGATGCTGGTCCCCACAGCTTACACGATGCCTGCCGGTTCGCATGCAATCACGAATTACGAAGTGATTGTTATCCAATATGCTTATGCTTTCCCGACCAACACCCATGTCAGCATAATGTCCGCGATGCCCGTATGGAGCGATTTCGTTAAAACCATAACCCTTGGCGTAAAACAGCGCTACTTTGTGAAAGGAATAGTTCAGTCTTCCGCTTTCGCCTCCTTCAACCCCGATATTCCAGGGTATATGCTGGGGAATGTCGTCAGCATTGGCCAGCCCTCCCAAAGCCTGCATTTGGGCTTAATGTATGGATGGGCAGACGGGGAGGGCATGAATAACCCGCTATTCTTCTTGGGAGGACGCAAGGATGTGGGCGCGAAGATAGCTTTGATGGCTGAATTCGGAAGTACCATAGGCTCGACGAATGCAGATGTAAATTCCCTGATCAGTTTCGGCGTTCGCTTCATCAGCAGTTCAATAAGCTGGGATCTGGGTGGAGTGCGCCCTGTAGGGGAAGACATGGGCGACTTATACTTTGTCCCTGTGTTGAAGGCTACATTCGAGTTTTAAGCTTTTAGCACTCAGACCTCAATTATAGTCGCTTTCAGGATTAATCCTCCACTTCTGGCAGATTAATCCTGAGGTCTCAAAAGTCAGCATCAATTTCAAATTATAGTCTTATGGTTGTTTGAGAATATCTTGAGTTCTCGCTTCTGACAATCTACCTAAGATTATGCGATTTCATACTCTCGGCTGCTAGCCTCAGGATTACAGAAGGCGAAGCCCAAATATACTGCTGCCCAGACAGCCTTACCCCATTTGATGTCGTGGAGATATCGTGGAGATACCGTGGAATAAACCCTCTGATCTCCACGGCAGATCTACGATATGCTATACAGGAAGGGCACTGCAATTCACCGGATGAGAAGACTGATTGAGGAATAAATATCTGGTTCTGAAATAATAGGGGAGGGAAAACACATTTAGCTTGACAGAAAAGCTGATCCCTGAGTTTGTTGCAAATGATTCTCAAATGAAAGGAGACCGGGATGATAGACCATGAAGTTCAGTTTAAGAGATTCCTGCAAAAACAGGGACTCAAGCTCACGCCTAGCCGTGCCAGGATACTGGAGGCGGCCTTCACGATGCACGAGCATTTTGATGCTGAAAAGCTGCATGATCTGATCAAGGCAGACAATGTGTCTTTGGCCACGGTCTATCGCACTTTGCCGCTGCTCCTGGAAGCGGGCCTCATCTCGCGGACAGTGCGCATCGGGGGACGGGACAGATTTGAACACATCCTGGGACATCCCCGCCACGCGCATTGGCTCTGTGAGAATTGCCAGGCTGTGATCGAGACGGATTTATCTGCTTTGCAGTCTGCCATTACCAAAGAGGCTAAGGCTCTCAAGTTTGATATCCAGCAGATCAGCCTCAATATCACGGGCTTATGCTGGAAGTGCAAGGACAGTGCGAATGACTCTCAATAAAAGGCCTGTGATCGCCGTCGCAGGGAACCCCAATGTGGGGAAGACCACTCTGTTCAATGCTTTGACCGGCTCCCGGCAGACTGTGGGCAATTGGCCCGGAGTAACCGTAGAGCACAAAAGCGGAAGCTACGTTTACGATGGCACCACCTACGAGGTGATCGATCTGCCAGGCATCTACTCTCTTTCTGGAGGTACGCCGGATGAACTGGTGGCGCGCAATTATATCCTCAATGAAAAACCGGACCTCATCGTCAATATCGTGGATGCTTCAAATCTGGAGCGCAATCTCTATCTCACAGTGCAGCTTATGGAGCTGGGAGCACCGATCCTGATGTGCCTCTCTATGAAGGACATCGCCGAGCGCAACGGACTGAAGATTGATCTCAAGCATCTGAGCGAACATCTGGGCTTCCCGGTGGAGTCTTATACCTTAAATAAACGTTTCCACGCCGATGTCCTCAAGCACAAGATTCAAGACGCTCTGGCCGCCCCGCCCATCCCAAATCAGATCTCTTATGATGAGATCGTGGAAGTGCATTTGGATAAGATCTGGCAGGGCATCCTCTCTCAAAACAATGTGATTGATTCAGCCTTGGACAAGCCCCTGGCAACAGACCTTTACTGGCAAGTACAAAAAACCAGATGGCAAGCCCTCAAGCTCATCGAGGGAGATAAAGAGTATCTCCTGCAGCTTTCTGAAGACGCCCGGCTGGAGGTGGAAAAAGAAATAAAAGCCATCGAAAAACACCGTGGACAAGCTGCTCCAAACGTCATTGCTGATGATAGATATGGCTTTATCCGGGGCCTCGTGAAAGAGGTGGTAAAGCGCGAACGACCCGGTAATTTCACCTTCTCCGATGCCGTGGATAAAGTGCTTTTATCCGGCTGGATGGGTCTGCCGATTTTCTTCTTTGTGATGTATCTGGTCTTTCTGGTTGCGGTAAAAGCCAGTGCTCCTGTGATCGGCTGGATCGAAAGCGGCTTGGGTTGGCTCTTTATAGATCAGGTAGGGGCATTGCTTCAGATGGCACATGCACCTTATTGGCTCCAATATCTGCTCAGTAATGCCTTGGGTGGAGGCATCGTCACCATCGGCTCTTTCATCCCGCCCATCTCTTTTATATACGTGAGTTTATCCATCCTGGAAGATAGCGGATACATGGCCCGCGCCGCTTTTATCGCGGATAAATATATGCGGCGCATCGGTCTGCCCGGCAAAGCCTTTATTCCACTTTTGGTGGGTTTTGGGTGCACAGTGCCGGCCATCATGGCTACCCGCACTTTGGAAAAACCGCGCGATCGGGTCTTTGCCTCGCTGCTTACTCCCTTCATGACCTGTGGGGGCAAGCTTCCGGTTTATACCTTTCTGGCGATGATCTTCTTTCCCCGGCGCGCCGATATTGTGATCTTTGGGCTGTATCTGTTTGGAATTGTGATGGCTATGGGCACCGGACTACTGCTCAAAAAGACCATCTTCAAAACCGAACCCGGCAATTTTGTAATGGAACTGCCGCCCTATCACGTGCCTACCTTCAATGCCATCACGCTGCACACCTGGTTCCGGCTCAAGGATTTCATCCTCCGCGCCGGTAAGACCATCCTCCTGGTAATCATTGTCATCAACATCCTGCAGATCATCATGTTACCCAATTTCTTCAGCCCTCAGCGTGAGAAAACCAGCGTCCTGGAATTGGCGGGACACGCCATTACTCCGGTCTTAAAACCTATTGGGATCCAGCGAGATAACTGGCCGTCCTCAGTGGCTCTGATCACCGGACTCTTTGCCAAAGAAGCCATCGTGGGCACCATGCAAAGCCTGTATTCAGAAAGTGAAATGAGTATGGAAATGAGCGAAACAAAAGAAAATAAACCCCTCAAGCTCAATATACAGGAGCGCTTTGGCGGCTGGAAAGCAGCTCTGGCTTATCTGCTCTTTATCGTCTTGTATTCGCCCTGTGCAGCCACTTTGACTATACTGTTCAAGGAACACGGTATCCAATGGAGTATCTTCACCTTTTTTTATCTGAATATCCTGGCCTGGGTGATCGCAATGGTCTTTTATCAGATCGCTACTTTTAGCCTTTCCTCCCTTTATTGGTTGGCAATAGGCTTGGTATTCCTGAGCATAATATATTGGAATCTAAGAATTATAGGAAATAGAAATGAATCAACAACGTAGAAGAGGAGGGTGGGGCCGCGGTATCTTTAGAAGCAAACCGAAGTGTGCCGCCTGTGAAAGAGGGGACTGCATCCCCATGAGTGAGCTGGAAAAAGGCAGATCAGCCACAGTGCATTGCAACAACGATCTTAGAACGATCGAACGCGGAATCTATCTGGGAGCTCCGATCATCATGTTTCGCAATGATCTGGATGAGCCCAATGTCATCGTGGCAGTGGGTGATTCCCGCTATGTTTTGGACCGTAGAATTGCACAGAATATCAGGGTAAGGGTGAGCTGAATCCGGATGAAGTAGGGGAGAGTTCCCTTACTGAACTCCCACATTCAATCGTTAAAACCTTGAAACTTTCAAGATTTATCGACAACAGAAATCCGTGCTAATCTACCCGATCCATAAAATCCTCGTAACTGTTCTTCCTGCCCCCTGAATGCCTGCATGCACTTATCACTTGACAGGTTTTCCCCTGTGACGGAAAGTCGATGTTAGACTAATTATTGAAAGAGGTAAATCCCTTAGATGTTTTCCATGAATCCCAAAACCAGTATGGCCACGATCGTAAACAAACTCGGCAAAAACCGGATGAAGAACTTCCGCGCCCATATTCCGTTTCTGATCGAGAAAAAGAACTTCATCATCAAAACTGCAGATTCAAAAGAAGAGCTGTATGCGGCCCTGAAAATGCGTCATGATATCTTTCTGGAAGAATTGCTCAAGAAACGCCGGCGCTCCGGAATGGATATGGATAAATTTGATAAACTTTGCGATCATCTCATCATCATCGACAAAAGAACCAACACGATGATCGGCACCTACCGTTTGCAATCATCTTTATTTACCAAAAAATGGTACACGGCCACAGAGTTTCACATGAAACATATCAAAAAGCTGCCAGGAACCAAATTGGAACTGGGACGAGCCTGTGTGCACCCTGATCATCGTAACGGCATAACCATCGCCCTGCTCTGGGAAGGCATCACGGCATATATCGAAGCCAGCGGCACAAATTACCTCTTCGGTTGCTCCAGCATCAAAACCACCAACCGCGATGAAATCAAGCAGATCTATTATTACCTGAATCAAAACAACCATCTCAGCCACGAACATAGAGTGCGGCCCAGAGGGAAATATCTGGTTCCGGGCATGAGACGCCAGCTCAGAGCCCAACCTCAGGCAGAAATTATGGCGAATGTAACCATGAAAGATATGATCCCCTCGCTCTTGGCCTCATACCTCAGGGTAGGCGCCAAGGTCTGTGGTTCGCCCGCCCTGGATCGCAATTTCAAATGCATTGACTTCCTCACTCTGTTGGATGTGAGCAGCTTGCAAACCCAGCGTATCCGCAAACCCAGAGATAGCTGATCCAAAACTGTGAGCCGAATCCGCGCTTTCTTTCATCACTTCTATCTGCTTTGCTCCATCTTCATTTCGGGCTGGTGGATAGAGATGACCACCAAAGACCCGATCTTAAAGCGCCATCGCCAAACCCGCAATACAAACCGGCACTGCACGGGATTTCTCAAAGCTTTTAACATTACACTCAAAGTAAACCACCCTGAGCGCCTTTTAGCCCTGCGCGATACAGCCTATCTTTTGGTCTCAAATCACCTCTCATATATCGATATCATACTTTTGGCCAGCATCGAAAAGCTGGTCTTTATCACCTCTGTGGAGATGGGCAGGGATCCATTTTTGGGCAGGGCTACCAGACTGGGCGGCTCACTTTATACAGACCGCAAAAAGCCAGTGAGCCTCAAAAAAGAGATCCAGAATTTTAGCGATGCCATCGGCCAAGGCTTCAAGGTAGTACTTTTCCCGGAAGGCACCTCTACAGATGGGAGCACAGTTCAGGATTTTAAACGCTCGCTATTTCAGATCGCCCTCAATGTAAATTGCCCGGTTCTGCCCGTATGCATCAAATATAAGACAATAGACGGTAAAGCGATCAACGAAAAGAACCGTGATTCGGTCTGTTGGTATGGGGATATGACTTTTGCCCCGCATTTTTGGGCTCTCTTAGGACGCAAAATAGAGGTGGAAATCACGATTTTAGAGTCTATAGACCAACCGACAAATAAATCGCGTGCAGAGCTCTCTAAGGACGTTTTTGCGCAAATTCACGCTTCTTACCATAAACCTGCAAAAAACGTTTGACAGAATCAGCGCTGTCGCTTAAATGAAACTATGCTGATCGTAAGATTTATTTCTGCGGTCAATGTGGTAATAATACTTAAAAACATAAAGGAGCTATGATGTCAAAAAAGGAAGACGAGAGATTGCATCTGGGTAAAGCAAATTACCTCATACTGATAGTAAGTGCGCTTGTATTGATCTTGGGATATGTGATCATGAGTTTCAATGAGATCACGATCTCACCCATCCTTCTCATGATTGCCTACACTATTATCATCCCCTTTGCGCTCTTGTGGCAGCCCAAAAAGAAATAAATGGCAGTGCTTAGTGAACATGAACTGGCTCAGCTGAGCCGTCTGCAACTCAATGCCCGGCAGATAGTTGAAGGCTTCTTAGTAGGTCTACACAAGTCCCCCTATCATGGCTTTAGTGTGGAATTTGCCGATCATCGACAATACAATCCGGGCGAATCTCTGAAGAATGTGGATTGGAAGATAGTGGCGCGTACAGGCCGTTATTATGTAAAGCGTTACGAAGAAGAGACCAATCTACGCTGCTATATCTTGCTGGATCATAGCAAATCCATGTTTTACAGTTCCGGTGATATTACTAAGATAGAATATGCCAAGAAGCTGGCAGCCTCCCTGAGTTGGTTGATGATCGCCCAAAAAGACGCTGCAGGTCTCTACACTTTTAATAACAAGATTACTTCAAACCTCAGCCCGAAAGCTTTCCGCTCTTATACTGCGCAGATCTTTGGACGTTTGGTGCAGCTCAAGGCCGAAGAAAGCACCGATATCCTCACACCCCTGCATGAGATTGCAGAAAGTATCAAGAAACGCAGCCTCATCGTACTGATCTCAGACCTCATGGAAGATGAAGAGAAAATCATCCAGGCTTTCAAGCATTTCCGCAACCATCGCCATGAACTGCTGGTCTTCCACATCTACGATCCCAAAGAGCAAAGCCTGGAGTTTAAGCGCGAAACTGTGTTTATCGATAGCGAAACCGGCGAGAAGATCACCGTAAACCCCTGGCAAATCCGTAAAGATTACCGAGAGCGCTACGATAGCTTCTACAAGGCGCTGAAGGAATCCTGCCACCAATTGCAGGTGGAATATAACCCCGTGCCCATCGATCAGGATATCGGCGATCTGCTACTCAAATACCTGATCAAACGCAAGAAAGGTCTATGATGCGCAAGATACCCTCAGAGATCATTCAACAAGCTCTTTACAAAGCCATAAGCGAGATCTCCTATCACTGCGACCCCAAGGTAACTTCAGCTTTAGAACAGGCTCTGAACAGAGAAACAAGTGAGCTGGCCCGGGATGCTTTGAACAGCATCTTAGCTAATCATCGCATCTCACCCGAAACCAATATCCCCCTATGTCAGGATACTGGCAGCACTGTGGTTTTTGCTGAGCTTGGGGCTGAGCTGCAGATTGTAGGTCAGACTCTGCCAGAATTGATCAATTCAGCGGTAAGACAGGCTCAAAAGGATTGTCCTTTAAGAGCAAGCACCGTGGCTGAACCCCTCTTTGAGCGTAACAATATGGGCGACAATACTCCAGCTATCATCCACGTCGAATTTGTCGAAGGTGACCAGGTCAGGCTTCAGATCGCCCAAAAAGGCGGTGGGGCAGAGAATATGAGTTTCATGAAGATGCTGAGCCCCTCTGTAGGTGTAGAAGGTATTATCGACTTTGTCTCTGAGGGAGTATTAGCTGCTGGCTCTCGTCCCTGTCCACCTCTCATTCTGGGCATCGGAATTGGCAGCAATTTTGAGGGCGCTCCCCTCTTGGCAAAGAAAGCACTCTTTGAATCCTTGGGACGTCCGCATCCAGACGCAAGGTATAGACAAATGGAAACAGAAATTACTCAGAGGATCAATGCCTTGGGTTGCGGAGTCCAAGGTTTTGGAGGAGACTGTACCGTGCTGGCTACCCATATTCTGCAGGCTCCCTGCCATATTGCCAGTTTACCGGTAGCGGTCAATATAGAATGCCACGCGCATCGCCACCTTGAGGTCATCATTTAACATGAAAGAGATCCGTATAAAGCTACCCCTAAGTTCAGAACAGATCAAATCTTTAAAAGTTAATGATAAGGTGCTGCTCAGCGGCACTGTCTATACCGCCAGGGATGAAGCGCACAAGCGGATGATCACAATGCTAAATAAAGGTGAAGCGCTTCCCTTTGATTTATCTGAGACGGCGATATTCTATTGTGGACCTAGCCCAGCCGCACCGGACAAGATCTGTGGGGCGATCGGTCCCACCACCAGTTCCCGCATGGATCCTTATACTCCCGAAATGTTGAAGGCAGGACTAAGGGTGATGATTGGTAAGGGCGATCGTTCTGTGGAAACTCAAAAAGATATAAAGACCGCTGGAGCGCTGTATTTAATCGCTATAGGCGGGATTTCTGCGGTGCTGAGTCAGAGCATTGT
This sequence comes from Candidatus Cloacimonadota bacterium, assembly GCA_020532515.1. Classification (GTDB taxonomy): domain Bacteria; phylum Cloacimonadota; class Cloacimonadia; order Cloacimonadales; family Cloacimonadaceae; genus UBA5456. Next base: position 28,425 of record JAJBAY010000023.1, read on the forward strand.
TTCATGTGAAACATTCCTCTGGGAGCATCTGGGGGCGGAAGCGGTATATAAAATGGAGCTGAAAGACTTCCCCTGTTATGTAGGGATAGTCTGAACTGATATCAACGCAAATCAGCTCTTTAGGCAGGGCAGTTTACATGAAACGGTGGCGTTTCATTCCCGGTTGCGAAAGCCATTTCATGTGGGTTCAGATAGCACCAGTCCGTTAGGACGAAAAGCGCGTGCCAATAGCCCAGCAGGTGACTGCTGGGGTGGGTGGCAGATGGATTCTTGAGTCCGGAGCGCAGCGCAGGACGACACCTGATCCATCAACAAAGAATACGCCACCATGAGCCGGGGAGGATGGTGACTGCAGGAGGTGAATCCAAGAACTGGACGCGAGACGCATCCAATCCAGCCATTCTGCAAACGAGGACGGACGCAATCCAGTAGCCCTCGCATCCGAATCCAGCAGCTTAGCCCGACTTTACCACCCCCAGGGCAAAAACAGGTATTTTCGGCCTATTTCTCGGCATTAAAAGACAAGTATTATGAAAACTACATATTCATAAACGACTGTAAGAGAACGGATTAAGCATATATATTA
>JAJBAY010000024.1 GCA_020532515.1 Candidatus Cloacimonadota bacterium
ATCCCGCCGCCCAGGATCTGATGTTTAAGATAGCGGTAGGTTCAGGATTGATCCACATGGTGGGGCCGTTTACTTCGTCAATAATCCAGGTTCTGGTCTCTCTTCTTAATACCGAACAATATGTTTCGAACACGAAGTAATATTCACCGGGGCTCAGGTCATTGATCTCGTAAGAGAAGGTTTGTACTCGGTTGCTGAGGACCGCATTTGTTCCAAAGTACGTGTATGGACCCGTCTCACTTGTGGAATAGCCAATCTTTAGCTCCTCTCCCTGGGTAGAGTGTGCTGCTCTGGCCTTAAAGGTAAAAGCCGGGGATGCGCTATCAACCACTACTTTTGCTGTGCGCAGTCTTTTTCCGCTTTGTGCGGGGCCTTGCCCAGCCTGACTATAACGCGCTGAATAGGAGCCTGCAATACTGAAGGTTCCGGAGCGAGCAAATGAATTGCTGGTAACAGTCCAGCCGTAAGGGGGGAAAGTGGCGCTTTCAAAGCCTTCGTAAAGAGCCGGAGCTTCCGTGAAAATCGGTTGAATCCCGGTCACTGCTTGTTGGCTCTGATTGAAGGTATCTCCACCGGGGTTTAGATTTCCCAGCGTATAGTAGCCATCATAAGCGCCGTTCCAACCCCAGTTGATGTGAAAACTGTCGGTTCCCTGGTAGCCATCGAGGATAAAGGCATGGCCGAAACTTGGGCCTACGCCACTGTAATAGACCGGCCGCCCATTATCGAGCTCACCTTTCATCAAGGTTTCCCAATTGTCGGCAGAATAAGAGGATCTATTCTTCAAAGAAGTAGATTCGGCATAGCGGAAATAGTTCGTTAAAGCAAAGGGGACATCGGTGCTGAAGGCACTGGAGCTGGCTGGTTTATAATCCATGCTCACAGCCACGCCAGCATGGTAGCACAGCGTGGCGACGGCGTTATTGCTGCCGCCCACAGAATTGGGCATGTTGTCCCAGTTATAGGTCGTTTCGCCAAAGTTTGCTGATTGCACACCATATTCAGGATAGCTTACAGCCGTATAGCTTTTGGAGCCATTGCCGACCTCAGGATAACGCCAGAATTTCATAATCTGAGAGATGGCTGTTGCCACACAACCGACGGGTGTGTTTTCTGGGCACAGCGCATTGTAATACTCCCCCTGTCCCCAGGTGGAAGCGATGAGAGGGGCCACAGCCCGAAAATTGCGATTCGGACTGAAACGGCTGGCAGCCACGTTGTAACTATTCCAAAGCTGATTAATGCCGGTATCGGCTCTCATGTTTTGGGTCACGATCGCGTGCATTTGATCGTTCCAACTGGCAAGCATAGCTTGAAGCTGTACTGGAATCTCGTATTCATTCCAGTTGTTTTGGCTGCTGTATCCCAAAATGGGGATGGCTGCATTATCCGCCGCCACCAGCACAAAGCCGCTGGGCTTCAAATTGACAGCATAAATGTAGTGGCTCGGATATCCAGAATCCAAAGCCTTAGAATCTGAGACCTCATAGCCTAAGCCCAGTCTTTCTGTGATAAAATTCTGGGCTACACGGTTTGCATCTGTCTTAGACACGGGTAGGGCAAAGATGCAGCTTGCTACGATTGATAGCAGCAGCATCAAAATGAGCTGTTTCTTCATGTTTACTCCTTGAGAGATAGAAATTATTATCTGGGCTAATAGTGCTTAGGACAATGTGACCCGGCACAGCTTCAGCTTTGATAGATGAGAAAGTAAGTTAAAGACTTGCGTGTCCATTCATTCTGTTCGTGTGCAGAATAAGCCCTGAGGATTATCCCTCAACCTTGAACGTGAACCTTATGAACAGGCCTGCTTTTTCAAAATAGATTCGTTATATAATAGATATATAAGCACAATAAGAAGGCGGAGCTAATGGCCCGGCATAGCAGGCATTCGCTTCTTCCGAAGCAACCTGGGACAGCATGAAATAGCACATTAATTCTCCACTGTATTACGATATTTGAGTCAAATCTTAATGGTTGGCGTAAATACCAACTCATGGTTACTATTATTCTTTGAGAGCATTTTATACTCTCGCTTCTGGCGATTCATTTAAGGTCAAACGACCGTATGCATTTTCTCAGACCTGCTCTTACTGTCAAGCTATTTTTTTATTACAATTGTTTATGAGCAAGTTAAAGCAGGTAACCGATCCTTAGACTTGGCACAAAGGCCAGGACAAACTGTCCGCCTATCTATTTCAAAGGAAGCTTATACTGGATTTCGCTTGCTATCCTCACAGACTTGTATCTGGTCCGAGGCTCTATTTGCAGGATGGTGAGTGCTACGAGGTCTCAACTGACGCGTTTAGCTTTAAGGAGCCCTCTCAGCTCATTGCAGGGGCTTTTGAGATAGATGCCTAATGTGGGCCTGGAAATGTAGTAGATTTGTTTCACGGGTCATTCCAATGCGAACAAAGCGCTGATGTATTCTGACAGAATATTAGAAATTCAAATCCCTTGCATTTAGAATAATGCTCAGGCAAAATAGCAAATAGCGGAATTGCAGATAAGAAGCTGCAATTCCGCTAATCTTACAGTTAACTGATTATTGTTCAGCTTGCGTTTTCGTTTCTCTTTCTATCCGTATGATGCAGGATCTTTTTACGCAGCCTGATGCTATCCGGGGTGATTTCCAGCAGTTCATCATCTCCGATATATTCCATGGCTTGTTCCAGGGTAAAGATCCGGGGCGGGACGAGCTTGATGGCATCGTCTTTGCCGGCAGCACGGTTGTTGGTAAGCTTTTTACCACGGCAGACGTTGATCACGAGGTCTTTGTCCTTGCTGTGCTGGCCTACCACCATCCCTGAATAGACTTCGGTATTGGGATTGATAAAGAAAGCTCCGCGAGGTTGGAAATTGTTTAAGGAATAGCCCAGGGCGACGCCGGTTTCCATGGCAATCATGGAGCCATGGTTGGATCCGTTGATCTCGCCTTTGTAAGGATCGTAACCGTAGAAGCATTGGCTCATGGTTCCTGTACCTCTGGTAATGGTCATAAATTCATTGCGGCAACCGATCAATCCACGGGCAGGAATCTTAAATTCGAGACGGGAATAACCTTCGAGGGGAGGAGTCATATTGATAACTTCACCTTTGCGTCCACCCATCAGTTCGATCACTGTGCCTACGAATTCTTCTGCCACATCCACCACTGCGAGTTCGATGGGCTCATAGATCACGCCATCGATTTCTTTGAAAAGGACTCTGGGCTTGGAGATCTGAAATTCATAACCTTCACGGCGCATGTTTTCCATCAGGATGGAGAGCTGCAGCTCGCCGCGGCCCTTGACCAGGAATTTGTCCGCAGTATCAGTTCTTTCCACGATCAGAGAGACATTGGTTTGCAATTCTTTCTGCAGTCTTTCCCAGATTTTACTGGAGGTCACCCATTTGCCGACCCTGCCCATGAAAGGGGAATCGTTGATGATAAACTCTACTGCAATGGTGGGTTCATCTATATCAATGCCGGTGAGGGGAATGAGGTTTTCCCGGCTGGAGATGGTCTCTCCGATGTCGATGAGTTCCAAGCCGGCGATGGTGACAATATCTCCGGCATAGGCGATTTTAACCTCTTTCTTTTGTAAGCCTTCATAGCTAAAAAGCGTAGTTACTTTGTAGGCTAACTGCTGGCCATCACGCTTCAGCAGCATTACTTCATCACCTGTGTGGATGATGCCGCTATGGATTTTGCCGGTACCCATTTTGCCCAGGTAATTGTCATATTCAATGGCTGAAGTCAGCATCTGAAAAGGCAGAGTGGTATCGCCAATTGCATCCGGCACTTCCTCGATGATCATATCCAAAAGCGGAAAGATACTCTGAGGTTTGTCATTGAGTTCAGCTACCGCATAGCCATCTTTTCCGGAGGCATAAATTACGGGGAAATCAAGCTGTTCAGGCGTGGCATTGAGCTCCAGAAAGAGCTCGAAAATCATGTCCAAAACATCGTAGGACCGGGCGTTTGGCCGATCAATCTTGTTGATTACGACAATCGGTTTGAGACCCATCGCGAGGGCGTTTTTCAGCACATATTTAGTCTGTGGCATAGGACCCTCGACGGCGTCCACCAAGAGCAGCACGCTGTCCACCATCTTCATGATGCGTTGCACTTCCCCGCCAAAATCCGAGTGCCCTGGGGTATCTACCAGATTGACCTTATAGCCTTTATAGTCCAGCGAGGCACTCTTGGAAAATATCGTGATGCCACGCTCTTTTTCTATGTCATCGGAGTCCATCACTCTCTCTACCATTCGCTCGTTTGAACGGAATACTCCGGCCTGACGCAGCATGGCGTCTACCAGAGTGGTCTTCCCATGATCCACATGGGCTATGATGGCTATGTTCTTGATTTTACGCATCGTTATCCTTTAAATTGTATGAATTCATGGTCATCTTTGCAGAGGGGCCAAATTAGTCAACTAATTGCTTAGGCACTTGTGTTTTGCCGGATAGGATTCCAGGTGCAGAATTCAAGCAAACAACAAGCCCGGTTTTGCGGCCGGGCTTGTTTGCAGTTGTTGCTATTGTTTATTTGGTGATAAGGTAGGATTCACTCGCAGCGATGACTTTATAGAAGCGCATCGCATGGCCGAGGTCCATGTCATGCCAGTAAGCGTTGGTGGTTTCGCCCAGGAAGCTGAAGGTCCCGTAAGGATCTTCGCTGGCCCAGACCTGGTAGTAGCTGGCATTGGGGATCAAATTCCACTGTACTTTTACGTAGTCGGTGGCGGCATCCACATAGAGGATGGAGATGGCGGGATTGGCCAGCCATCCGATCTGCCCCATGCCGGTGATAGAGATGTTTGTGGCGGGGTTTTCCGGATCATTGCTGCTGATCTCCACATTGCCATTGTAAGCAGTAACCGCTATGGGGGCGAAGGTGAGGTCATATGTTTTGCTAGCGCCAGCATTGATACTGAAGGAGAGGGTATTACGGATCTCCTTTTCTGTGAATAGGCTTTGCAGTCCGCTACCAGCAGTAGATAAGGCTACCGTGTATCCAGTGGGAGTGGTGATAGTTCCCGTGAGGGTCTGATCGCCACTATTCTGGATGGTGAATTGCTCGGTGCTATTGGTTCCTACAGCCACATCCCCATAGCTTAAGCTGCTGGGACTGACTACTATCATGGGTCCAATAGCATTAGGCAGCAAGCTAAGTTTCAGGTTGGGGCGGTAGGTGGAGGTTTCACCGCCGGTGAAGACGTTGGTCTGGTCGTTGTTATCGTTGCGTGCAAAACGGTAGCCGTTTGTGACTGATGAGTACTGGGTGGTCCCGCTTGCGTTATATCCGCCGATTCGGGAAAAAGCGGTATCGATAAGCAGGTTGTCTGTGCCATTCCAGGTGAAAGGGGTGGACAGAGTCAGCATGTTCCAGCCTGTTTGCGTGGGCTGATAAGATGTGGAAGTCCAGACTGTGGACAGATTGGCAGACGGAATCCAGCTGGCTACATTGTTGGCGCTGGAATGTCCCATGCGAATGATGTAGTTAGGCATAGCCCGGCCAGGCAGTCCAGTCACGTTGAAGCCGATCTCGCTGATGTCAATGGGTCCAAAAACACCCTTGGCGTTGAGTTCAGCCGCGGTATAGACAGATTGTCCGTGCAGACTTTGATACCAGACGTTGATCGGGCAGGCTGCATTTGTGCCACTGCTTGCTGTTCCCTCGCCAATGATAACCGAGGTGATCATATTTGGCGTGGCATAAACTGTGTTTGAGGGATCAGATTCGTTGCTTCCGTAAATCGCAGTAAGGTAATATTGATAATTGGTGTCGTTGATCACGTTGGTGTCTTGATAGTTCAAGCCACCGGTGCTGGCAAGGTAGCTACCATTACGATAAACCTTGTAACCGCTAGGAGTTCCAGCGGCGGGAGTCTGCCAGGCGAGGTTCACAAAACCGTTGCCTGAAGTGGCTGCCAGATTGCGCGGCGGGGCATAGTAAGTGCCCATAGGCGGAAAGATGATATGATCCAACCAAGCGCAGTCGCTGCCGGAGTTCACCCAACCATCTTTGGAATAGGTCCAACTGAAAGTATGGGGTCCTGAGGGTACTGGATAAGTGGCAGCAGACCAACCTGCTAAACCTGACCATTGAGCTTGTTGCACACCGTCGATGTAGAAACGCAACCAGTCATAGTTGCTTTCAGAAGACACTTTGTAATAGAAGCTGATATTCCCGGCTGTGCTGATTACCACAGGCAAACTCAGAGTGGTGGAGCCGTTGCTGGAGATTGCCCCGGATTTGGCTGCGTAGGTTCCGGAAAACACTTCCGAAGTCTGCACTGTCCAAGGTATTGAACTGCTGTTTTCCCAAGGATAAAGACCGAAGTTGCCGCTCTCGAATCCTTCGTCTGCGGGAGCCAGCAAAGTGATGGTTACAGAGCGCTCTACTGTATTAGCAGAGTTATCTGAGGCGATAACTTTGAGGGTGTGGCTTCCGCCAGTGGCGCCAGTGCTGTTCCAGGCCCAGGAATAAGGTGCTGTGGTATCGTTAAACTTCAAAACACCATCAAGGTAGAAGGCCACGCCGGTGATATAGCCATCGGTATCCGTAGCGGTGGCGGTCACGTTTATCGTGCTGCCAAGGTCAAAAACTTGGCCGTTAGCTGGAGCCGTAATACTGCAAGAAGGTAAGCTCGGATCGGCAGCCAGCAAAGCGGAATGGGCGTTGATGCGGCCAGTGCCGAGTTTTCCGATATAACCGGGATTCACGGCATAATGATCGTCTGTGGTATTGCGGATCAGGTCTGCCAGTTCGGTATTGCTCATGGTTCTGCCATTGCGGTGGGCGTAAGAAAGCACCAAAGCAGCCACACCAGAGGTATGCGGACAGGCCATCGAGGTGCCTTGATAAAAGCCGTAATTGCTTGCGCTCCAACAGCTCAATACCCCTTGAGAAGTGACGGTATCAGTCTCTCCACCCGGGGCGGAAACATCCACCCAAGTATCGTAATTGGAATACCAGGATATCTTATCTTTATGGTTAGTGGCAGCAACTGCAAAGCAGCCGCTATAGCAGCCGGGATACCATTGTCCGCTGGATTCGTCGTTTCCTGCCGCATAGATGGTTATTCCACCGTCCATTACAGCACCGCCACCGTTGACATTAAAGTAGTCGATCGCGTCCAGCATGGTTTGGTCATATACTCCCACACTGGTGTAGCCCCAACTGTTCTGAGAGATGGCAGCGCCGTTATCAGCCCCATAAATGGAGGCCGCTTCAAATCCGCCGCTTCCGGTACTGGGACCAAAAACCTGGGTGCTCATTAGCCGCACTCCGTTGCCCAAGCCCGAGCCGCCTGCCACACCGGAGATGCCTATGCCGTTGTTGTTTACTCCGGCTACCGTTCCAGCCACATGGCTACCGTGGTCACCGGGGGTGATGGTGCCGGAACCGCCCTGAAAGTTGTAGCCATAAACATCATCCACATAACCGTTGCCGTCGTCATCAATGCCGTTTCCAGGAATCTCACCGCTGTTTATCCACATATTGGCAGCCAAATCCGGATGGTTGAACTGCACGCCCTGATCGATGATGGCAACCACCACGTCCGGATGACCTTTCTCTATCTCCCAAGCTTCGGGGAGGTCGATGTCTGCATCCACTGTTCCGCCGGTCTGGCCTGTGTTGTGATAATGCCACTGTTCGCCGTAGCGAGGGTCATTTGGAGTCCAGCGGGAAAGAGTTTCCGCCAGGGCATTCACCTCATCCTGATTGACGCTGAGCATGGTCTTTTTATATTCCGGTTCAGCCCATTGGACATTATCTTTCATGTCTCTATAGGCCATGATGATATCCCGGATGTCGGTCTTGCTTTCATACTTCAGTTCAAACCACAGATGCAGGCCCCATTCGACATGGCGCCAGCCCCACTTGAGGTTTCTGGCAGGTTCGCCAAAGACGGGGGTGATTTTGCTAATTCCATATTCCTGATTGAGGGCGTCCAGTTCTTCGATGCCGAAGCTGGCAAGACTGCCTTCCTGAAAGCGTAAAGCTTGCACCAGCTTGGAATGCTCCTCGCTGAGTTTGATCCTGAAATGGCCAGGTTCGATGGCTGTGTCAGGAACACGATAGATGTCGATGAAGGGGCGCTCGCCAAAGTGTGGCGCGGCAGCCAGACTGAGCGTGCCGAAGAGGACAAGCAGCGCAAGCAGTATTATTTTCATGCGGTTCATAATTTATTGTATCTCCTTAGCTAAGATTGATTTCTCTTTTAGAGCTTGAGTGAGTCAAAGATTTATTCTCAGCACCTATTCTTAGGCTCGGAGACAAATGTACAAACTTGATTCACTCTATGATTACAAGGTATTTTAGCTAAACAAAGTCAATGACGAGAGAGGCCGTATTTGTCAATAAATAATTCGCTCCAGGCATTGGCATATTCATTGATTGAGCTTGTTTTTGAGCAAATTGATCCAATCTAAAACAAGATTTAAATGAAGATCTATAGAGCCTAACCTGATGTTCTACATATCTTTGTGGACTTGTTATTACGATTGTTTGAGGGAGCTAAGGCTATCCTTACCTCAAATATATATACCCAACACATTTTTAGAGCTTTGTCTTTGGGTCAGGAGCATTTTATCAGCTATTCAAAGCTAAGCTCACGCCCTTTCGCTGGTCTTGCTTTTGATTCGCCTTCGACTCGAGTTGACTTGAGATTTCGAGTCAACTCGAGTCGAAGGCGAATTAAAGTCAAGTTTAAGGCAAGAGGCTCCGGCGATTATGACCTGATCTTCTGTCAATTTTGAGAGAAGATTTGTTATAAGGCTATGACTTAGCGCTTTTCTCCAAATTGGAGCTGCACCTGTCTGATGATGGCATCCAAAAAGAGAGCGCCGGTTTCATCGATATCCTGAGGCCTAAAATCCAGATATTTATCCCATTGGCTGATGATATAATCATGCGTTACCACCCGATAGATCTTCTTGGGATCAAGCTCCTGATCGCCAATCATAAAGGCTGAGCTTTCGTCCGCAAACCAGGAGGGGCTGCTGACGGACATGATATCGTAGGGCTTGTCCTGTGCAATGCGCTGGTTTTTGGCATAGGCGCTCAGGATATCCTGGCCAGAGCAGGAAAACAGGGCGATCGTATTGCCAAAGGGGATGTATTCATGCAGGTCTTTCAGGGTGACAGGCCCGGCAGGCAGGTGCATGCGCAGACCGCCATTGTTGATCATGGCGAGGTCGGCTTGGGGATACTCCGCCAGCAGAGCGTTTGCCACCCAAATCGAGCCTTCTGTGGGTTGAAATTTATCCACCTTAAAGTCGTAGGGGAGCTCTCCGGCAATCTTGCTCAAGCTTTTTTCCAGCTCTCCGATGGTCTCTTCCAGGAAGGGTCTTAGCTCACTTTGATACTCATCCGGCGGCGGCGTAAGAGGCTGCAAATGGCTGCTAAACTTGGTGATGCGATCCTTTTTTACCTTGAGATCGGCAACGCCCAGATACCTCAGATGGCTTCCCGCAGAAAGTATATAGATGCCGTTCACCCGTGTGGGCTCGGTGATGCTGGTATGCGAGTGTCCGCCCACAATGATATCCACACGGTCATCGAGCTGAGTGGCAAGCAGGCTATCGGCTTCCCAACCGTTGTGGGTAAGCAGGATGATGAGGTCGCTTTGGGCATCCACTTCAGCGATGATGAGGTCTATGGCCTCTTTATAAGGCAAAATGGTAATGGGGGCTACGTTTTCCGGTTTGACCCGCTCCGGCAGGCTATCGATGGTAAGACCGATCACGCCAATCTTGAGCTTGCCTTTTTGGAAGATGCCATAAGGAGCCGCACTAAAGCTGGAGCCATCTGCATCCAGGAGATTGGCGGAGTAAAAGGGGAATTCAGCCTTTTCCATCAGAGACTTGGCATGCTCATAGCTCACGTCGAATTCATGGTTTCCCGGTGTGGCAGCGTCCAGATTCAGGCGCTTAAAGACCTCCAATACCGCTCCACCCTGCACGAAATCGTAGTTCAAAGAGGAAAAAATAGAGCCGGTCTGCATATCTCCGGCATCCAGATAGAGATTGGGTGATTTCTCGGCCCGGGCCTCTTCCAGATGATATTCCAGAGCCAAATAGCCGCCGTCTTTGTGCTGATAGGCTGCGTGACTGTCATTGGTATGCAGGATTCTCAGGTTTGAAGAGCAGGCTGCCAGAAAGAGCAGGCTAAGTGAAGTAATAAAGAGGGTGGTCTTTTTCATTGGATAATCCTTAAAGTATTAGATGAGAGAGCTTTTCCAGGTCTTGGGGGGTATCGACACCAAAGCCTTGATAGTCGGTTTTGCACATGCGGATCTTCAGGCCATTCTCCAGAGCGCGCAGTTGTTCCAGCTTTTCGATCTGCTCATACACGCCCAGAGGAAACTTGACGAACTGCATCAAAGCACTGTGTTTGAAGCCATAAACTCCGATGTGGCGATAGTATTCCGGCAGCGCTTCATGATCCCGATCAAAGGGAATCAGGCTGCGGGAGAAATACATGGCATCGCCCTGCGCGTCGGTTACCACCTTGACTATATTGGGATTTTTGAGCTCCTCAATATCGGTGATGAGGGTCATCAAGCTGGCCATTTTCACATCCGGATCATCGAAAGCAGAGAGCAGGGTCTGCAAGGCGGCTTTGTTGATCAAGGGTTCATCTCCCTGCACGTTCAGGATAAGGCTATCGGGCTCAAGTACTTCGGCCACCGCAGCGATGCGATCTGTGCCACTGGGTAAATCCTCGGAAGTCAGCACCACAGTAGCGCCAAAATCCTGTGCCACAGCAGAGATGCGCAGATCGTCTGTAGCGATGATGACTTCATCAAAAAGCTCACTGGACAGCACCCGTTCATAGACGTGGCGCAGGACGGGCTTACCATTTAGCAGAGCCAAAGGCTTGCCCGGAAAGCGACTGGATTCATAACGGGCCGGGATCACAGCATAGCGCTTCATCATATCTACTCCCCGGCAGAGGCTTTATCCCCCTGCCTTGTTGTAATGCTTTTTCAGCCAGATCAAGAGGGCTGAGGTATCGGTGTAATTCACACCTGGAATACGCATCGCCTGGCTGATATTGAGCGGCCTGATTTTAGCCAGCTTTTCGCGGGCTTCCCAGGCCAGGGTCTGTATCTGATAATAATCGATATCTTCCGGAATGCGAAGTTCTTCTGCCTTTTTGTGGCGTGCAAGCTCTTCGTACATGCGGTTTAGATAGCCGGAATACTTGATTTCCAGCTCCACCCGTTGCCTGATTTCCGGGCTAAAGTCATCCTTGATCTGGTAGCCGTATTTCTGCAGATCACTGAGGCTAAGATCTGGTCGCTTCAAGAGTTGGGCAAACTTGGTGGGCTCTTTGAGATCAGGATGCTTTTGGCTATTGGTTTCATTTAAATACTGTATTTCCCGCTCTTTGATGCGCAGCATATTCTGAAAGGCTTGCCAGCGTGTGTCGGAAACAAGGCCCAGGGAGTAGCCCAGTGGCATCAGCCGCTCATCGGCATTATCCTGTCTGAGCAGCAGCCGGTATTCCGCTCTGGAGGTAAACATACGATAGGGCTCATTGATGCCGCAGGTGATCAGATCATCGATCAAAACTCCGATGTAGGCTTCACTGCGGGAGAGGATTATGGGCTCACGTCCTTCCAAGGCGAGGCTGGCATTCACACCCGCCAAAAGTCCTTGCGCAGCAGCCTCTTCATAGCCAGAAGTGCCGTTGATCTGTCCGGCCAGATACAGGCCGGGAATCGTCTTGCATTCCAGCGAGGGATAGAGCTCGGAAGGATCCACATAGTCATATTCAATGGCGTAAGCATAGCGCATGATGCGGGCATTTTCCAAGCCCGGAACGCTGTGTACCACCTCTTCCTGAACGTCTGCCGGCAGTGAAGTGGAGATCCCATTTACATAGCCTTCACAGGTATGCAGCCCTTCGGGTTCGATGAAGACCTGATGGCTCTCCCGCTGGGGGAATTTCACGATCTTATCCTCTATGGAAGGGCAATAGCGTGGACCGATGCCTGTGATCATGCCGCCATAAAGCGCGGACTGCTGGATATTGGCAGCGATGATTTCATGAGTCCGTTTGGTGGTTCTGGTGAGATAGCAAGAGACCTGATTTTTGAGCTCGATATTGCGGTAATGCGAGAAACCGGAAGGCTCCTCATCACCGGCCTGAGCTTCCAAAATGGAGTAGTCCAGCGAGTTCAAATCCACCCGGGGCGGGGTTCCGGTCTTGAAGCGCAGGACCTTCAGTCCAAGAGCTGCCAAGGAAGGCGAAAGTTCGTCGGAAGAAGGCTCGCCACTACGGCCACCTTTGTAGCTGGTCTTGCCAATGTGGATGCGTCCGCCCAGGAAAGTGCCACTGGCGATGATTACTTTGCGGGCATGATACTCTTTGCCAATCTCGCTAATGCAGCCGGCTATTTTGCCTTCTTTGATGATGAGGGAGGCAATATTGGCTTCGATCAATCTGAGATTGGGCGCACATTCTACTGCCTGTCGCATAAGATGGGAATACAGAGCCCGGTCATTTTGGGTTCTGGGTGCCCAGACTGCAGGGCCCTTGCTGCGGTTCAGCATCCTAAAGTGAATGCCGGAGAGATCTGCCACGCGAGCCATTTCGCCACCCAGAGCATCAATCTCACGAGCCAGGTGTCCTTTGGCAGGTCCACCCAGAGAGGGATTGCAGCTCATGCGTCCGATGGCTTCCAGCTTCATGCTGAAAAGGGCGGTCTTGGCGCCTCGGCGGGAGGCGGCCAAAGCAGCTTCGATGCCGGCATGACCACCGCCTATTACGATGATATCAAAGCTATCTTGCATACGGCAATATTACAATCTGCTGGCCAGAAAATCAGTAAGCTTACCCAGACCGGTGTTTTTCAGTGCAGATACAGGATAGATGGGGTGATCTCCCAGGCCCAGATCGCGGGCAAGAGCTTGCAAGACCTTAGCTTGCTTGGTCTTGGGGATCTTGTCCGCCTTGGTGGCGATCACACAGTGGTCAATCTCGCGCAGGCGCAGCATTTCCAGCATGAGGATGTCTTTGGGATCTGCGGGATGCCGTATATCCACCAGCACAAAGAGGCTTTTGAGCTGTGAACGCTGTTCAAAGTATTTGCTCACCATCACGCGCCACTTTTCCTGTTCTTTTTGGCCCACCTGGGCGTATCCATAGCCCGGCAGATCGGTAAATTGCATGAAGCCAGTCTCCTCATTGTCATCGATGCGATAACGCACCAGAAAGAAATTCAGCAGGCGGGTCTTACCCGGGGTTCCTGAGGTCTTGGCCAAGCCACGATGGTTTGTGAGCAGGTTGATCAAGGTGGATTTCCCCACATTACTGCGTCCGGCAAAGGCAAATTCTGGATAGGCCGAAGCGGGGTAATCGTTGGGTTCGATTGCGCTTTTAACGTAAAAGGAATCAACTATTCTAAGCATGGCTATAGATTACGCTGCTGCGCTCCGATTCATGGATTTCCACTTCTTTGATCTTGGCAGGATAGGGTTTCAGAGCTTCCGCCATTTTGTCGTAGATAATGCGCGCCAGATTCTCAGAGGTGGGATTTTGCCCATCCAGAAGAGGCAAATCGTTCAGATATTCATGGTCCAAGACGGCCAGAATACCGCCCAAGATCTCTTTGATGATGCCGTAATCCAGCGCCATACCGATCTTGTCAAGTTCATGACAGGCAATGCCTACCCGCACCTTCCAATTGTGACCATGCAGGTTTGAACAGGCGCCCTCATAGCCGCAAAGACGGTGTGCGGCAGAAAAGTGATCGCTTACATTGAGTAAATACATATTGTTCTCCTAAAAGTACTTTTTACGAATGAAGATGAACACCAGGATCAGAGAAAGCCCTACCGAAATCCCCATAAAACCCCAAAAGGCATAAGGATGGCCTTGCAAGGGCAAGCGGACATTCATGCCATAGATGCTGGCAATCAAAGTGGGCACAGCCAGGATAATGGTGACCGAGGTGAGGAATTTCATCACTACATTCAGATTGTTTGAAATGATCGAGGCCAGGGCATCCATCATTCCGCTTAATATATTGCTTGAGATATCCGCCATTTCGATGCCTTGTTTATTGTTGATAATTACGTCTTCGATGAGATCTGCGGAATCGGGGTCAGCTTGCAGCCAGCTAGAGCTTTGCATGCTTTCCAGAGTGAGCTGGTTTGACTTCAGGGCAGTATCAAAATAGACCAGAGCTTTATCCATATTCAGCATCCGGATCAGCTCTTTATTGCGCATAGACTCATGCAGTTCATTTTCGATATTCTGGGTGCGGCGGTTGATCTCTTTGAGGTATTTCAGATAGTAGATCGAGATGCGCAGAGCGATCGTGAGGGTAAAACTCTGCTGGGTAATATTAAAGGGACGGTGTTTGCCTTCCAGCAGTTGGGCAAGAATCTCTTTATCATAAAAAGACACGGTGATTAGCTGATTTGGAATCACGATAATCCCCAAGGGGACAGAGGAAAAGGACGCGCCGTCTGCCTTATGACTGGAATACAAAGGCACGCGCAGGATGATGAGCCTGGCAGCGCCCTTAACTTCCAGGCGGGAGGGTTTATCCACATCCTGCAAATCTGTAAAAAAGTCCTGAGGAAGCCCGTATCTGGCCACGGCAGAATCTATCTCTTCTGCATCAGGGGCATCGAAATGCACCCAAAATGCCTCAGCCAAAGAGCTGGCTGGGACCAGTTCTTGTCCCGCCACTTTGAAATACTGAATCATCTGAGCCTCCATCATTTTGTATAATGTCAGTCTTTGAGAAGGGCGAAATTATGGCAAGGAAAAAGTGATCACAATTGAGAATGGATAATTGAAAATGCAGAATTATGGGGCAATGCATAATTTAGAATGTATGATGCATAATTGGGGTGGCAGGGCGGTTTATAGCCGTTCTGCCACCTCTCGCGGTTTGTTGTGATTGCTTGGCTTAGGGAAAGTTGATCGTAACTTTCTTCACTTCCGGATACTTATCCAGGTGTTCATGAATCTCTTCGGCCACGTTTTCGCGCCAGCTATCGAAGCTCATCATATTCATATCGATCAGGACTTCGCCATCGCTAAAGCCCACATATTTCACCATCTTCAGGGTCACGATATCTGTTCCGACCTGGGGATAGATGATCTTTTTGAGCTCTGCCAGGATGGTCTCTTTGCCAAAGTCCGGCACTTCTTTGAGTCCATGCGCAATCTCGTAGTTTGAGATCGCAGTTTGCAGGGTATCAGCCGCCAATACAGAGCAGTGAACCTTCACTGGAGGCAGGCCATCCAGCGCTTCCATGGCATCTTCATAGCTGATTTTTTTGGCATCTTCCAGGCTCTTGCCTTTGGCCAGATCCGTGATAATAGAGGCCGTGGCGATATTGGAGGCACAGCCATAGGACAAAAAGCTGACATCCTCGATAATCTTGGAATCTTTATCTATCTTGAGGAAAATCGTGACCTGATCGCCGCAGGAAGGGCTGCCCTCAGTGGCGGTTGCATCGGGATTCTCCATCTTCCCCACATTGTGAGGGTGCATGAAGTGGTCTAATACTTTTTGTGAGTATTGCATTATTTCTCCTGATTTTTAGCTGCATTGTAAAGCGGACTGCGCGAGCGCAATTCCGTGGTGATTTCCGCCAGCTTATCCACCGCAAAATCAAGCTGTTCACGGGTGGTGTAGCGGGAAAGGGTAAACTTCATGGAGCCGTGTGATTGCACATGGTTTTTGCCGATGGCCATCAGCACATAGCTCGGTTTCAAGCCTTGGGAGGCACAGGCAGACCCGGTAGCCACAGTGATGCCGTGCATATCCAGCATCATGGCCATGGATTCGCCTTCGATGTAGTCGATCGAGACATTGATATTATGCGCAGCCCGCTCTTCACCCATAGGACCGTTTAGCTCAATATGGTCAATCTTTTCCTGCAATCGGGCATAGAGATAATCCGAAAGCTCTCTGAGTTGGCGGATGCTGCCTGGCAGATCGGCAAAGTTCATCTCCACCGCTTTGGCAAAGCCCGCGATCAGGGCGATCGAGAGACCGCCAGTCTGCAGATTATCCGCTCTTTTGATGCCGTGTATAGTCTGAGCCAAACGTAGTCCTTTGCGGACGTACAAGGCTCCGATCCCTTGGGGACCATGGATCTTATGGGCCGAGATACTCATCGTATCGATGCCGTAATCGTCCACCTGCAGCGGCATTTTGCCAAAGGCCTGACCGGCGTCGGCATGAAAATAGATCTTATGATCCGCAGCCTTCAAGATCTCACTGATCTCTTTCATGGGCTGGATCGTGCCTACCACATGGTTTACGATGGTGGTCATGAACAAAAAGGTGTCGGGACGAATGGCCTGTTTGAGGGCCACAAGATCTATGCGTGCTTCATCATCTGCAGGCAGATAGCTCACTTCAAAGCCCTGCTTTTCCAGCCAGGCGGCATTGGTGAGCAGATCCGGATAATCCACCACGCTGCAGATCACATGACCTCTTTGGGCAGATCCCGCCAAGCCTTTGATGGCGATGTTATTGGCCAGAGTACCGCCGGAGGTGAAATGGATTTCTTCATCGCGGGCACCTATGGCTGCAGCGATGGTGTGAGCAAAACCAGATAAGGCATCGTTTGTGCTCTCACCGGTGCTCACAAAGCTGCCGGGGAACCAAAATCGCTCACTAAAATAAGGCATCATGGCATCCAGAACTTCCGGCGCCATGGGGCTGGTAACACAATTGTCCAAATACACTGAACCGCTCTTCATTATACTTTCCTTTCCCATATATTTATTATGTCTTGCAGGGTATAAGCTTCAAAAATCTCGCTTAACTGGTCTTCTAATTTGGTGAAAAAAGGGGCAAGAGTACAGCCCTGTCCAAGGCAAAATGTGCCTGAACGCTTTTTGCAGGCGGTGGCAAAGGATTCATCTCCCACAGCCTCCAAAAGGCTTTGAAAGCTAATCTCATCAGCCTCTTTGGCCAAGCTGTATCCACCCAAAATGCCGGCACTGCTATTGATTATCTTCGCCGATTTCATCAGCGAGAGCAGATGCTCGATATACTTTTTGGGTAGATTCTGTGCTTCACAGATTTTCTGTGCCGAGACCTGTCCTTGAGTGGCAATCTCGATCAGAGCCCGCAAAGCATACTCGGTTTTGGTATTCACCGCCATTTCTTACTCCTTTTAGTCTTGGTTAGAGCCGGTTTGCATTATTCCCTGAGCCTGTCTGCTGCTGCCGTAGGAGGCAAGTCACAGTCAGCTCAGAACTTGAGTTTTAGCAGACCAGTTTCTAAATACATACTAATTCACTATGCCTTCCTGTCAAGTGCGATTTTGGTTTTGTCCCCAATATTTTGAGTTTAGCCAGATTTTTGTTTTATTATCTTTAAAATCTTTATGAAACAACGGCTACCTTCTCCTTTAGCGCATCTCCCTTGCTCTGCGCTCCAGCTTGTCTTTTACGCGTCTTAGACTCGTGAAAGACAAGTCCGGGAAAAGGGGAAGCAGGGGCCGGGAAGCCACGATTGATGCTCTTTTAAGCTAAATTGCAGAAATTTCCAAGTCAAAAAGCGCTGCAGAGCTGATATTTTGCCCTTTTCCCCGGCAAAACCCCCATTTCGGCTTGACAATAAAGCCCAGACTCAGATTCTGTCTTTAATTATCCCATAGGAGTACCAATGTTCTATATTGCGATCCCCTTTGACGAGTATATGAAAGGCCAAGCTCATGCCAGCCAATACTCTTCAAATAGCATACTTAGCCGAATCAGGGAGAATAGTATCCACATTAAATGCCAGATTAAGGGGCAAAACTAAAGCATGTTTGAAGCTCTGGAACTGTTTAAAAACCTGTTTACACAGCATGTAATTTTCAGCGTGGCCTTGCTGCTTTTGGTGGGCTACGCCATGGGGCATTTGGCGGAAAGGATCAAGCTGCCTGCCATTACCGGTTACATCGTGGCTGGGATTCTGGTAGGTGGTAGCGGCCTGAAATTGATCCAGGAACAGAATATGCAGATGCTCTATGTGCTTTCCGAGGTCACTCTGTCCTTTATCGCAGTGATTATCGGTGGTGAATTCTCTTTTGCAAAACTCAAGCTGTATGGGATAAACATCGTGATCCTCACCCTGGCTCAGATGCTGCTCACCTTCGGTTTGGTATCTTTTGGGATGCTTTTAGTGGGCATGCCCATTTACATCGCTTTTGTCTTGGGAGCGATCTCTGCGGCTACTGCTCCGGCAGCCACGGTGGTGATCGTGGAAAAGCTCAAGGCAAAAGGCAAATTCGTGGATTATCTTTATGGCATAGTAGCCTTGGATGATGCCGGCACGGTGATCATCTTCTCCATTGCTTTTGCGATCTCAGCAACTCTGATGGGTGCTGCGGAAGTGTCTATTGGTAGCTCTGTGCTACATGCCTTCAAAGAGGTCGGATTCTCCCTGATCATAGGAATCCTGGGTGGTCTGGCCACGCACTATGCCACCATCAAAAAGCGCAATATGAACGAAGTCAAGATTTTGGCCTTGGGCTTTGTCTTCCTCAGCACTTCAATGTCGATCGGGCTTGGGCTCTCTCCGCTCATCGCGAATATGGCTTTTGGGATGGTGCTGGTGAATATGAGCAAAAAGAACGTACGTATCCTGTTTTCTTTTGAGCCTCTTACCTCCCCTTTATACGCGATTTTCTTTGGCATTGCCGGGGTGGAGCTCAAACTCAATATCTTTGCCGACAGCACCGTGCTCCTGGCGGGCTTCACCTTCATCATCATGCGTGCAATCGGTAAATATGGCGGCGTCTTTCTGGCAGCCTGGGGCATTGGCATGGAAAAAAAGATCAGGAACTATCTGGGACTGAGCCTGCTCCCTCAAGCCGGTGTAGCCATCGGTCTGGTGCTCTTTGTACAGGCTTCGCCGATAATGGCAGATCTTAGTCCTGCCGTGCATTTAGAGATCTCCAAAATGATCAACATCGTCTTGATGTCTGTATTTTTCAATGAAATAATCGGCCCACCACTTTCCAAAATCGCCATTGTCAAAAACCTAAAAAGGAGATGAGATGCTCTTATCTGAAGTAATAAAACTGGAATCCTGTAGTATAGACTTTGTGGCTGAAGACAAAGATGACGCCCTACACAAGCTCGCAGCCTTATTCAAAAGAAGCAGAAAATTTGAAGATATTAGCGAAGGCGAGATTTACAAAGGCCTCAAAGATAGAGAAGAGCTCGGCAGCACGGGATTTACTCGTGGTATCGCCATGCCCCATTGTAGCTTGGAACGCCTGCAAAACTTTGCCATCAGCCTGGCTATCTGCCCCAAAGGCGTGAATTTTGACTCCATGGACCGACGTAAAACCAAGATCTTTGTGTCCATTGTGGGCCCCAAAAATGCCCGTAGGGAGCATCTCCAGCTCCTGGCTTCCTGCTCTCATATCCTCAAACAAGCGGGGGTAGTGGACGATCTTTTGCAAGCCACTTCCCGGATAAATCTCTTTGAGGAATTCCTCGAGCACGCCGATAATGGCTCTGGAAAAGTGCATTACAAAGGCAAGGAAAAGCTGCTCCTGCTCTTTGTGAAAGACGAACACATCCTGCAAGACATCACCGAAGTCTTTGTGGAATATGGCATTCAGCGCTCCATCATCGTCAATACCACAGAAATGGAAAACCTCATTTCTACCACGCCTCTGTTCATGGGATTCTTCAATTTCACCGGCGATAAAAACCCCACTGGTAAGATCGTTTTGGCAAAAATAGTGGAAGATCATATCGATGCCATCGTCACCGGCCTGGAAGATATCTTCGGTGATATCAATACTTTCTCTGATCTGGATATGATGGTCTTGGATGTGTTCTTTGTCAAAGGGTTTTAGTAGCGCACAGTAGCACTGTCTTCAGACGGTGCGAAACACCTTACAAGGCTTTACCTTCCTGGATTTGAGGTCTGCAATCCAGTAACTCTCCCCATCGCATCCATGGGCTAATATGCCCTTTATCCGTGTGCCTATTTCTCTATCAAGGAGCGCTTTACCGAATTTGGACACGCACCGTCTGAAGACAGTGCTACGGCAAAAAGCCCGATCAAGGGATCGGGCTTAATTGTTTGATGAAGGCCGGCAAAAGCCAGCTCTACCATATTATCAGGAATACTTTGAGGTGAGATCCTCCATCCCAGGCAAACCAAATACCTTGAATTCATCTACCCTGACGCTGCTATCCTGGCCAAATTCAATCTGATCCCGATAGCTGATAAATTCCTCATTATGGATTTTGATATGACTGAGCAGATCAGGGTGCACCATAATGCGCATACGTTTGTTTTTGATGAAGTATTCACTGCGCACCAGCCAGCGGTAAATCCGCATGGTGACGGCGTCTTTGCTCACGATGCGGCCGCTGCCATTGCAGAAGGGACAAGGCTCGGAGAAATTCGCCATGATGGTGGCACGCATGCGTTTGCGGGTAACTTCCACCATGCCGAGTTCGGTGAAGGGATAGACCTTGTTTTTGGCACGGTCACGCTTCAGCCCTTTGCGCAGGATATCCAGGACCTCGGCCTTGGCTTTGTCATCAGACATATCGATGAAGTCGATCACGATCACACCGGAGAGGTCACGCAGCCGGATCTGGCGGGCAGATTCCGCTGCTGCTTCGAGATTGGTCTTGAGCACAGTTTCTTCATAATGGCTTTTGCCGGTGAAGCTTCCGGTATTGATATCAATGGCCACGAGGGCTTCGGTTTGTTCGATCTTGATATTGCCTCCGGAAGGCAGATAGATGCGGGAATGGAAGATGGTCTCGATCTTTTTCTCGATCGACCAGGCATCAAAGATGGGGGAGGCTTCTTTGTAAAGCTCTACGGAAGGAATCAAATCTGTCGAGATGTCTTCCAATTGGCCGATGATGCTCTTGTAAAAGTCTTTATCGTCGATCACCAGACGGTCCACATGTTCGTTGAAAAGATCACGGATGAGGTAGTTTGCCAAAGCGTTTTCTTCAAAGACGCAGAGGGGAGCCTTGGCGAATTGAAGCTGTTTTTCGATCAAACGCCAGGTCTTGGCCAAAGCCTTGTATTCGTTACGGATATCGTCTTCATCAGAACCTTCGGCTTCGGTACGCACAATGAGTCCGTAGGCGGGGTCTTTCACTTCAGTGAGGATACCCTTGATGCGGCTGCGTTCGTTCTGGGAATAAATCTTGCGGGAAATGGCGATCTTATTCTTATTGGGGAAGAGTACCAGGTATTTGCCAGGGACGGAGATTTGTCCGGTGAGGCGGGCACCTTTGGAGCCGATGGGGCCCTTGTGCACCTGCACCACTATTTCCTGGCCGGGTTTGAGCAATTTGCCGATCTGGGAGCTATCGGAAGGATTCACCCGTTTGCGGGGTTTGTCGTCTTCATAGATCTCCAAAAAGTCCAGCACGATATCGCTATAATGCAAGAAGGCAGTGCGCTCCAGCCCTATTTCTATAAAGGCTGCGCCCATGCCGGGAAGTACGTCTTTCACTATACCCTTGTAGATATTCCCCACAGGATTTTGGTGATCTTTGCGCTCTACAAAGAGCTCGACCAGCCGGTTATCCTCCAGGATGGCCACCCGCTTTTCCAGGGGGTGTACGTTGACGATGATTTCTGTATTTATACCGGTTTTGCGCATATCAATCTACCACTATCGGCATGAGATACTGCCATTTGTAAGGCTCGAACATTTCCAGTTTTTGAGCAATCTGTTTGTCGATATCCCACCACTTCGTTCCCATGAGACTGGCGATTTGCATATTGAAGAAATTCGCATCTTTCATGGCTTCAAAAAAGCTGAGTTTGTGGGGGAAGTTTTCCACTTTATATCTTGCTATACCCGCCGCTTCAGCAGCTTTGGCGATGGCAAAGTCCAGCGAACCAATCTCATCCACCAAGCCCAGAACCAGGGCGTCTTCCGCGCTGTAGATTCTGCCCTCGGCGATGCTGTTGATCTTGTCCGGGCTGATCTTGCGAGCCGTCATCACGCGGGATTTAAATTCGTTGTAAGTGCCTTCGGAATTGCGTTTCAGAGAGGCCAGCAGCTCCTCGGAATATGGCTCCAGAGGGTTGATCGCACCGGCGAATTTGCCATACTTGATGGTCTGCGATCTCAGGCCCAGCTTGCGTCCCAAGCCCGTGGCCTCTGGCAGCATCATGATCACGCCGATCGAGCCGGTCAAGCAACCGGAATCCGCAATGATCTTGTCGCTGGCACAGGAGATATAATATCCTCCCGAGGCGGCTACACCACCCATTGAGACTACCAGCGGTTTGCTGCTCTTCAGTTTGAGCAGTTCCTGATAAATCAGTTCACTCTCCAGAGCGCTGCCGCCGGGGCTATCGATTCTGAGCACCACGGCTTTGACTTCTTTGTCTTCCTGGATCTGCTTCACCATCTTACGCACTTTCTCGTAAGAGATCTGAGCTTGATTGAAGCCTCCGGAAGAGGGCATGATATTGCCACCGAGGTACATCACCGCGATCTTCTCGCCGCGGGCGTTTTGTTTGCCCACGGCATAGGAGTTGATGTTTACGATCTTCTCTGGGTCGATCAGGCGTTCAGCTAACATCTGGCTGCGGGGTGCGGCATGGTCGATCAGGCGCATTTCCAGGGCCTCTGCAGCGTGCAGGATGAAGTTCTCGCGGTCGTTATAGACAGATTTCACATCATCCATGGTGAGCTTGCGTCGCTCTGCCACACCGGCCAGAATCAGGTTAAAGCGGTCGGAAAGCATCTCTTCAATATTGCGCCGGGTGCCTTCTGTGAGCGAGGTCTGGCTGTAAGGCTCGCCTGCTCCTTTGAATTCTCCGGCTTGAATGACGTGCATTTTGACGCCCAGCTTGTCGAACATCTCTTTGTAAAACGTGATGCTGGCAGAAGCTCCGCTCAGCATAAGACCAGCGGACATAGAGGGTTCCATATAGATTTCATCGGCATAACTGGCCAGGAGATAATCCGAATGTCCCATCATGTCGCCAAAGGCGATCACGGGCTTGCCGCTGCTTTTGAAATCCTGGATGGCCAGACCCAGCTCATGCAGCGTGGCCAGAGAAAGCATAGCCCCCATGGGCTGGATCAAAAGTCCGCTGATGCGGCTGTCGTCCTTGGCTTTGCGTATCTTGGCGCTCATGCTTTGCATGCTGTTTGTGTCTCTGCTCCCAAAAAGATTCAGGGGCAGCACTTCAGTGTATTCTGGTATCATGGCACTGGGGTTGAGGTTTAGCCAACTATCTGCACTGACGACAGTGGAAGCGGGCGCACTAAAAGCAAACTTGCTCATTTGCCGGCCGGTCCAATAGAACAGACCAACCAGCAGAATGAATACAATAGCTACGATTAAAACGATTTTCTTGGTGCTCATAAGAGCCTCCTTTGTAAAATATGTAACGAGTAAGAAACTTGCTTAAAGCAGGACTTATGCTGCTTTGATGATAGGTAGATGAGAAAAAGAATAAGCCCTAAGTCAGAATAGAAAAATGGCGGAGATGTAGGGATTCGAACCCTAGGAACGCTCACACGTTCACACGATTTCCAATCGTGCTCCTTCAGCCAGCTCGGACACATCTCCGCAAGTGCAAAGGTCAATCTTTCTACAGGGCGCATTCTGTCAAACATTTTAGTGTCTAAAGTGCCTGAATCCGGTAAATACCATGGCCATGTCCAGTTCATCGCAGGCGTGAATGCACTCGGCATCGCCCTTGGAACCTCCGGGTTGGATTACGGCTTTGATGCCGGCTTGATACAGTTCATCGATGCTGTCCCGATAGGGGAAAAAGCCATCCGAAGCGCAAACGGCCTTCTTCAGGTCATGCTTGTACTTTCCTGCTTTCCAGATCGCGATCGAGGTGCTATCGATCCTGCTGGTCTGGCCTATGCCCATGCCTACTATCTGATTCGGGTAGGCCAGAGCGATGGCGTTTGACTTCAGCATAGATACCGCTTTCCAGCCGTAGAGCATGGCGGCAAATTCTTCTTTGGATGGCTGTTTGTGGGTCACGACCTGCCAATTGGCGATGTCTTCGTCCACATTGTCCCATTCCTGAGCCAGATAGCCCCAAAACATGGTTTTTATCTCCAGAGGATTGGAAGCTTTGCTCAGGAAACTGGGTTTATAAGTGATCAGGCGGCGGCTCTTCTTCTTGCGCAGGATGTCCAAAACTCCATCTTCATAGTCTGGAGCAATGATGATCTCGGTAAAGATGCGGTTGATCATCACAGCAGTCTTCAAATCCAGCTTGCGGTTTACCACCACGATGCCCCCAAAAGGCGCCATGGTATCTGTGGCAAAAGCTCTGCGGTAGGCTTCCCAGAGGTTTTCGCCACTGCCTATACCACAAGGGTTGCAGTGCTTGATGATGATCACGGTGGGTTCGCTGTAGAGACGGATGGCCCTTATCGAGGAATCGATGTCCATGATGTTATTGAAAGAGAGCTCCTTGCCATGCAAGATCTCCCAGCCCTCGGGGCGATTGCTATAGAAAGCGGCTTTTTGATGGGGGTTTTCACCATAGCGCAGAGGCATTTCACGATTTGCCGCGATGTCGATGAAAGGCGGCATATTTACATCCGGTACGCATTCACCGCGAAAGTCTTCCAGATAATCTGCGATGATGGCATCGTAACGCATCACCGTGGCAAAAGCCTTTTGAGCCAGATAGCTGCTCCAGCTTTCCGGAAGCACGCTATCCTGTTTGAGGTGTTCCAGGGTGGGCAGATAGTCCCGGGGATCGATCAAAACCGTGACATTGCGGTAGTTTTTGGCTGCAGCCCGGATCAGAGTGGGACCGCCGATATCGATGTTTTCGATGATCTCTTCATGGCTGCTACCTTCTTTCATGCGTACTTGGGCGAAGGGATAGAGGTTTACCACCACGATCTCAATCTGATCAATACCATGTTCTCTCAGGGAGCCCAGATGGCCATCATTGCTGCGATCTGCCAATATAGCACCGTGGATCTTGGGATGCAAAGTCTTGACCCGGCCATCCAAAATCTCCGGGAAACCGGTATAATCACTCACCTCCACCAGGCTATTGCAAAACTGGCGCAAGTGTTTGGCAGTATTTGCCGTAGAGAGTATGGTGTAGCCGAGATTTTCCAGCTCCATAGCCAGAGTCTCGATCCCTGATTTGTCAGATACACTGATCAAAGCATATTTTTTCATTCTTTATCCTCGTCGATTACCTCGACAAAATCCTTTATATCTTTTTTATTCATAAACTTTTCCAAACGTTGATTGAGCTTGCCGTCGCTGAACATTTCCAGGGTGAGGCGCACCACTTTCTGAGGCTCTTTGTGCAGCACTTCTTCCCTGATTCCTTTGTCAATGACGCTTACCAAAACTATGCCGGCCAGGATGATAATCCAATTCACATAGATCCAAAACAGGAAGATGGGCAGTGCGGCAATCACACCATAGACGGCCTGAAAACTGGTGAGATTATAGATATAATAGTCGAATCCTGCTTTGACCACAATCCAGATCAAGGTAGTCCAGAAAGCGCCCTGGATGAGGCTTTTCTGTTTTACTCTGATCGATGGCATGAGCTTGTACAGGAAGAAGATAGCCAGAAATTGCAGAACAAAAGGCACGACATACATCAGCCAGGTGAAGATCCTCAGCTTGAGCAGGCGCGAAATGATCGGCAGTGAGCTGCTGGAAAAGAGCAGTACCAGGATCAAAAGCCCAAAGATGACAGTACCAAAGAACTTCACGAGCTGTGAGAGTATGCTTTTCGGCTCCGGTACATGGGTGATCAGGATGCGGTCAAAAGTATTGCGGATGTTCTCAAACAGAGCATAAGATGAGATGAGCAGGATGATGAAGACCATGATATTCAGGCCCATCCTGCGGGCGATCATATCATTGATCATGCCCATCACGGCATCGGCCGAGCCCGGAATGAAGTTTGCCGCCACTATGGTACCGATCTTTTCCTTGAGGTTCAAAAAGGGCAGGTCCGGCGCCAGCATTACGATAAAGGTGATAAAGGGGATAAAGCCCAAAATGGTGACATACGCCAGGCTGCCTGCCGAACGCGGCACCCCTTCTCCGATCACCCGTGCGATCCAGAGCTTCATGAATCTAAAGGCATCACCAAGGAAAGCTTTTCTGCGTTTCGGCGAACGCAAACGCAGCCAAATCTTATAAAAATAGATTGTCATTTCCCGAGTGAGAAGAGTGATACCTTCCCTGATCTTAGTAAAGAGGTTTGCTTTTCTTTTTCCCATGTTACTCATCCCTTAGGGCTATCACCGGATCGAGGTTGCTGGCTTTCACCGCGGGAGCTATGCCAAAGATCAGTCCCACACCCACCGAAACCAGCAGTGAGACCAGAATCATCTGCGGCCCTGCCAGCATCGGCATGCCCAGATATCCGCTCACCAGATCGAGGATGGAATAACCCAGGATAATGCCAAATACACCGCCTAAGCCAGTGATCAAAACGGTCTGCACCAGGAATTGCACAAAGATATCCGTCCGGCGCGCACCAATAGCCAAACGCACACCGATCTCCCGGGTGCGCTCTTTGATGGAGGCCAGCATGATATTCATGATCACAATCCCGCCTACCAAGAGGGATATCATGCCTATCATGATGAAGATCATGCTGAAGATCTTGCTATTTTGCTCCATCTGCTGCATGGTTTCCTGGGCTGAACTTACTCTGAATACGGGACGTCCATTCTTGATGCGCAGTAGGACTGGCCCCAGCTTTTTCTGAATTGCCAGCGCATCTTCAGGGCTTTTGGCCAGGATTTGGATGGATTGGATGAGGCTACCCACCTCGATCTTGTTCATCATCGTGGAAAGCGGCACAAAGGACTGACGGTTCATGTATTCCAGCGCATTTCCGCCAAAGGCTCCTCCGCCGGGGTTTTCCCAAACCTTCTCTTTCATGATGCCGATCACGGTCATCATCTGATCTTTGAGCATCACGCTCCGGCCCAAAGGATTCTCGTTCTTGAACAAATCCCTGGCTACAGACGTGCCCAGGACGATGACATTGGCATTTTCCCTTAAGTCTATTTCATTGAAGAATCTGCCTTTTTCGGGATACCAGCTTTCCATTTGCTGATGGTCTGGCAGCACGCCAATTACTTGATCTGTATAGCTAAAGCCCTTATACTGCAAGGTGGTATTCCAAGCGGCGATGGTGGGGCCGATAGCCAAAGCTTCCGGCAGTTCACCCCGGATTTGATTGATTTCAGCCAAAGTCAAGGCAGCGTAGCCACCCTGACGAAAATCGTAATCCCAATTGCGTTGGACTTCCACTTTATTAGTGCCGCCCCGCTCCTGCATCCAGGTCAAGGTGCTTTTATTCATGCCGTTGATGATCGCCAAAACCACCATAATGCACATCACGCCCAAGACTATACCAAATATGGTGATCAGGCTGCGCACCTTGCGCGTCAGGATGTCATTTACACCGATCTGTACGGATTCAGTCAGCGAGATCGCCATTGTGGATCATTCCGTCGCGAATTTCTATGATGCGATCAGCCCGCTCTGCTACTGCGCGATCGTGTGTTACCATGATCACGGTATTGCCGGCTTTGTGCAGGTCGTTAAAGATTTCCAGGATGTCGCCACCGGCCTGAGAATCCAGGTTTCCGGTAGGCTCATCTGCCAAAAGAATAGAAGGATTATTCACTATCGCCCGGGCAATTGCCACCCGCTGTCTCTGGCCTCCGGAAAGCTCATTGGGCTTGTGTTTCAGGCGGTCCGAGAGCCCCACACTGTCCAAAATCCGGCTGGCTTGTTCTTTGCGCTTGCGGGCAGACAGCCCGGAATACATCAGCGGCAGTTCCACGTTTTTGAGCACGTTGAGATGCGGCAAGAGGTTAAAGGACTGAAAAACAAAGCCGATTTTGCGATTGCGGATGCCTGCCAGGGCTGATTTGGGCAGTTTGCTCACCAAATCGCCATCCAGATAATACTCCCCTTCGCTGGGGCTGTCCAGACAGCCGATGATGTGCATCAGCGTGCTTTTACCGGATCCGGAGGGGCCCATAATGGCCACAAATTCACCGTTTATAATGCTGAGCTCTATTCCCGCCAAAGCGCGAACTCTGACTTTGCCCAGCAGGTAATCCTTGATCAGGGACTGTGTTTTTATAATTTCCATCTTGCTATACTTTTCCACCTATATATGCCATAAGTTCAGCTATGCCAAAGATGTCAACAAAAAACTAAGCTAAAGCGGCTCCCTGGAGACAATTTGTGGATATTTATAGACTATAGCGCTGGTAAATGCCCTCTTTTACGCTTTGATCATAGTGCGATGATCGTGCCTGTAGGGGCGTTGGGCCTAACGCCCAAAACATCCCGTCGATCATAACGCTCAAAAACATTCCCTCGATCATAACTTGGGGGGATCCGGGCTTTTACCAAAAGCCCCTACCTTGGGTCATGGGAAAGAAAAGTACTCCTGCTATAGATGCAAGAGTACCACTGCCAGCTTAAAATAAACCAGCAGAGAAAGCACGTCCACGATCGTGGTGATGATGGGAGCTGCCATAATAGCCGGGTCAATTTTGAGTTTCCGCGCCACGATCGGCAAGGTGCATCCCACAGTTTTTGCCAAAATAACCGTAAAGAGCAGCGCCAGCGACACCGTCATGGCCAGCAGCATGTCATGATGAAATAGCCAGATCCTGGCGAAATTGACCACAGCCAAAACTATGCCGACGATGACGCTGACCCGGACCTCTTTCCAAAACACCTGGAAATAATCCCTCATGTCAATCTCTCCCAAAGCCATGCCGCGAATGATGAGGGTGGCAGATTGTGATCCGGCATTTCCGCCTGTATCCATCAGCATCGGGATGAAGGCCGCCAAGAGCACGACACTGGCCAAAGCCATCTCATAACCCTGGATAATGAAGCTGGTGAAGGTAGCGGAAATCATTAAAAACAGCAGCCAGAAGATTCTTTTGCGAGCCAGCTCGA
>JAJBAY010000025.1 GCA_020532515.1 Candidatus Cloacimonadota bacterium
ATTATCCATGCTCATTGAGACTTGTTTTAGTTCTGTGACAAGGTACAATATTGATCCTTACAAAGGGAAATGGCAAGAAGGAAACCAACTTATCATACCCTGTTTAAAAAACGGGGGGATGTGAGAACAATTTTACGCTTGACACAAAATCCGCTCCAAATACCGTGGCGACAATCGTGTGCATCTTTAGCTCAGGTGGTAGAGCAACTGACTCTTAATCAGTGGGTCCGGGGTTCGAATCCCCGAAGATGTACCAACTTTTGCTTTGCCTGTTCGGATAGCTCCGGCGGGCAAGGCAAACCATTATAATGTGTGCAGGAAGTCAGCTTCCACCCAGACCCGCGGTAATTTGCTCTTTGCTCCGCGTAAAAGATGTGCTAAAGTGCGGATGTTTTTCGAAGCCGGCTTTAGCAGCGGGCTTTTTTTGTATCTGTCATTTTAGGCAGAAAGCCCCAAGTTCTTGCGCCGCAAGGCAGATCCCCGTGGCCAAGGCCTGAATACTATACTATAAATAGCTATAGAGCGGCCTCGGCAGAACTGGACATGCACACGCAGGGGCTATAAACGAAAACATAAGGAGAAACATAAATGACAGCTTTACATGCCAAAGCAAATCGCAAACAGGGCTACATCTTCGCCTCCGAATCCGTGTCTGAAGGGCATCCAGACAAAGTTTGCGATCAGATTTCCGATGCCATCCTGGACGCCTATTTGGCGCAAGAGCCCAGAAGCCGGGTAGCCTGCGAGTGTCTGGCCACATTGGATAGGGTGATACTATCCGGCGAAATAAGCTCTACCAAGGGCATAGAGATAGAGGTGGAGCCCATCGTGCGCGAAGTGATCCGTAAGATTGGTTATACCCACAAAGATCAGCATTTTGACGACAATTGCGAGATTCAGAACTATCTGCATCCGCAGTCGGAAGAACTGAATTGCAATACCGGAGCGGGGGATCAGGGCCTGATGTTTGGCTATGCCTGCAATCAGACGAAATCTCTGATGCCGGTTCCCATCGAATTGGCGCATCAGCTTTTGGTGAACCTGGCCATAGCCAGAAAGAGCGGGAGCATTCCTTGCCTGATGCCTGATGCCAAAAGTCAGGTGAGTTTTCGCTTTGAAGGACGCAAGCCCCGGGGCATAGAGAGCCTGGTGATTTCCACTCATCATCAACAGCTTTGCGGGATCAGCTTTGCCGAGCTGAAAGAAGAGATCATCCAGAAAGTGGTCTATCCCACACTTGCCGAGATGAGGAATGAACTGAGCTTTGACGAAGAGAATCTGAAGATTTTGATCAACCCTCTGGGAGAATGGTGCAAGGGCGGCCCGGGTGCGGATACAGGGCTCACCGGACGCAAGATCATAGTGGATACCTATGGCGGCTGGGCTCAGCATGGCGGTGGAGCTTTTTCGGGCAAAGACCCTACGAAGGTGGATCGCAGTGCGGCTTATATGGCGCGGCACATTGCCAAAAGTGTGGTGGGAAGTGGCCTGGCGGATGAATGCCTGATCCAATTCAGCTTTATCATAGGAGAAGAGCGCCCGGAATCCGTGATGGTGGAGACCTTTGGCAGCGGAAAACTGCCGGATTCCAAAATCGGAGAAATCATCGAGCAAGAATTTGACTTGACAGTAATGGGAATCATCGAATACCTTGGCCTTGCCAGACCGATCTATCTGCCCACTGCGAGCTATGGCCATTTTGGACTGAATATGAAAGATGCCAGTTGGGAGAAGATCAAAAAACTTTAGCTAAGGATAAAGATAAATGTCTCTGTATGAAAAGCTCAAAACCGCGCCCTATTTCTTCCTGATCGCGGGCCCTTGTGTGATAGAGGAAGAAAGCATCATGTATCAGACCGCGGAGTATCTGAAGAAGCTGTCTGTGGAGCTGGGGCTGCCTTTGGTCTTCAAATCCTCTTATACCAAGGCGAACCGCAGCAGCGGGGATTCCTTCAGCGGACCGGGGATAGAGGCAGGCCTGGCGCTTTTGAGCCGGATCAAGCGGGAGTTTGAACTGCCCATCCTCAGTGATGTGCATGAAATTTGCGAAGTAGGGCCCGCCGCAGAAGTTTGCGACATCCTGCAAATCCCGGCATTTCTGAGCCGGCAGACGAATCTCATCCGGGCTGCAGCAGAGACAGGGCGCATAGTCAATATCAAAAAGGGACAATTTATGGCACCGGAGGATATGGCAGCGGCCAGCGCCAAGATCCGGGATGCCGGAAACGAGCAGATCCTGCTTACAGAGCGGGGCACTAGCTTTGGCTATCACAATCTGGTGGTGGATTTCAGAGGCTTCGCTACTATGGCAGAGACTGGCTACCCGGTGGTTTATGATCTCACGCACTCTCTGCAAAGACCTGCCAGCGGCACAGTGACCGGGGGAAATCCGGAATTTGCCCCCATGATGGCCCGAGCAGCCATGGCTACAGGCAAAGTCAAGGGACTCTTTATCGAATGTCATCCCGAACCCAAAAAAGCCAAAAGCGATTCCACTACGATGTTGCCTCTTTCTGAACTGAAAGAACTATTAAAACCTGTAATCGAAATCATGAGACAAAACGGAGGATACAATGGCGCATACCCTCTCAAAACCCAATAAACGCCCCGTACCCTGGGATATCATCAAGCTGATCGTCTTTGATTGTGATGGCGTGCTCACCGATGGACGCATCATCTACGGCGATGGCAGACAGGATCTTAAGAACTTTGATGCTACGGACGGCATGGGCCTGATGATGTTGCAACATGTCGATCTGCCGGTGGCGGTGGTGACCGGAAGGACCTCAGAGGCTCTGGCTTTGCGTTGCCAGGATCTGAAAATAGAACATTTGTATCAAGGCATCTCCCGCAAATTGGAATGCGTCAGCAAACTCTTGGATGAACTCGGGCTGGAATTTGAGAATATTGTCTATATGGGGGACGATTGGAACGACATCCCTTGCATGCGCAGAGCTGCCTTTTCGGTGGCTCCGGCCCAGGCTCATGAAGATATAAGGGTACAGGCGGATATGGTGACAAAGCGCCATGGCGGCAGAGGTGCGGTGCGGGAACTCATCGACTATGTGCTGCATAAAAAGGGCTTGCAAGACCGCGCCATTACATCGTATCTGGAAAGCGTAAGCTGATGGCTAAGCTGAGGGTACTTTGTATCCTGCTATGCCTGTCGCTGCTGGGACTGGCAGCCTGTGGAAAAGATCCCCTGAGCCAGGATACGGCCACTCTGGAGCAGGGCGTTCCGGAAGAAAATGCCCTGAAAGTGCGCATGATAGAGTATCGCGATGATATGGTAGATTACATCATTGAAGCCAAAGAAATGGATCGCTTTACGGATCGCCGTATGGTCTATGGCTATGATGTGACCCTCACTTCCTACGATCGCCAAGCCCAGATCAGCACTGTGATCAAGGCCGATACCACCATCGTGGATGATGCCAGAAACATCATCTTTGCGAATGGAAACGTGGTCTTTGAGAGTGGCGATGGCAAGATCAAAACCCAGAAAATGATCTGGGAGCGCAATTTGGATGATATCACTGCGCCTGCCACCGTGGTTCTCATCCGCGGAGGCGATGTATTGCGGGGCCAGAATCTACGCACAAATGCGAAGCTCAGTTTTGCCGAGATGGATGTGGTTTCCGGCGAAGGCTATGTGGATGAAAAGACTTTTTCTTGGTAGCCTGATCCTGCTGTGGACAGTGCTGGCCCTGGCTAAACCCCAGGATACCGAGCGCTTCCGGCTGATTCATTCCGATAAACTCTTTATGAGCAATCAGGAGAGCGGGCAGATCTTGCAGCTAAATGGCAATGTGCATTTCTTTTATGGTGATACGGAGTTTCATAGCGACCGGGCCTTGATCCTGGATGCGCAAAAGATTGCACGACTGAGCGGCAGGGTGGTGGTAGAGAACGATACTCTGCATCTGGTGGCAGATTCCCTGGCCTATTACCGCATTCCACAAGTGCTGAATCTGGGCGGAAAAGTAAGGCTTACTCAGCAGACTAAAGACGGTTTTACCCGATGGATGCAGGGGGATCATGGCATCTATGACCAAAGCAAAGATACCTTCGCCACCTTCGGCAATGTGAAGGCCTACGACCAGAGGGAAAATGGCTTTGCCGAATGCGGTTACGGTTTTTGGGACCGCGCCAGGGGTTATGCCTATCTCATCGAGGAGCCCAGGGTCACTGCTGGTACTACAGATACGCTTACTATCAGCGCTGATAAGATGGAATACTACGATGATGAACGCAAACTCATCGCTACTTTCAATGTACATACCCAAAGCCGGGATTACCAGGCTACCAGTGACTTTCTTATCTACTTTTCCGAGCAGAAAAAGGCGGTGTTTATCGGAGAGCCCCGTTTTGAAAATGCTTTTGCCACGGCAGAAGCAGAGGAGTTTCAGCTCTTTTTTGAAGAGCAGGAGCTGAAACGGGTGGTCCTGGTGGATTCCTGTGTGGTGAACTTCTCCCAGGAGGAAGACGAAGAGAAACAGAACTGGGTGCGGGCCAAAAATATCGTTTTGAACATTGCGGAGGGAAAGATCCAGGATTTTGAGGCTGATGCCGAAGTATCATACTACTTTTTGCAGCCGGAAAAAGCCAAGCAGGATTTTTTTATCAATGCCGCCAGCGGAGAACGCCTGCGGGCTAAGTTTGATCTGGATAACAAACTAAAGCTGATGGATATGGGTGGCAAGATCAAAGGGCGCTACATCTTTAAGAATGACTCTTGACAGAAAAGCGATCACCATTTAGTTTATCAATTATGGAATTGCATAAAATCAAAGCGCAGAATCTCGTAAAAATATACGGCAAGAGAACCGTGGTCAATGATCTTTGTATGGAGATCAATCAGGGCGAAGTGGTGGGTATTCTGGGCCCCAATGGCGCAGGGAAAACCACTACTTTTCATATGATCATCGGTCTGGCCAAGCCGAACAAAGGCAAGGTCTTTTTGAATGATATCGATATCACCAGAAAGCCTATGTACAAACGTGCCCGCATGGGCATGGGCTACCTGGCTCAGGCACCTTCCATCTTTGCCAAACTGAGCGTGGAAGATAATGTATTGGCGATCCTGGAAACACTGAAGATCCCTCGCAAAGAACAGAAAAAGCGGCTGGTGGAAGCTCTGGAAGAGCTAAATATCACCAAGCTGGCCAAGCAAAAGGCCTATACCCTCTCTGGAGGCGAACGCCGCAAGCTGGAAATCACCCGCGCCCTGGTCACGAACCCCACCTTTATCTTTATGGATGAACCCTTTGCCGGGGTCGATCCCATCACGGTGGCGGACATTCAGGATATCATCGGAAAGCTGCGCGATAAGAACATCGGAATCATGATTACCGATCATAGCGTAGTTGAGACTTTGAAAATCGTGAATCGTGCTTATATTATCTATGAAGGCAAGATCATCGTGCACGGATCCTCCGAGGATTTGATCCACGATGAGAATGCCAAAAGATTGTACCTGGGAGAGAGATTCACCATGAGCCCTTTTGAGCAAAAACTATGAGCAGCATGAACCAAAACATCTCATTGAAACAAAAGCAGGAGCTTGCGCTAAAGCCCAAGATGCTGCAATCTTTGAAGATGTTGGCTCTGCCTATACTTGAGCTTGAAAGCTATATCAGGCAGGAGCTGCAAAGCAATCCTCTGCTGGAACTCAGAGAAGAAAAAGAAGACGATGATCTGCAGGAGACCTCCAGCGATCAAAACGCCCCGGAGAGCAATACCGAGCTGGAAGATGTGGATACTCAGGAAGACGTATCCGAGGCCTTGACCGAAGCCCGGCAATTGACCGACATCCTGGATCAATGGAACGAATATCACTCCGGCAATGGCTATCAGCGCTCCGAAGGCGAGCGGGACCATGGCGAATCGCTAATCCGCTATGAAGAAAACAACAAGGAACTCTTTTTGGAGCAGCTTTATCCCCAGAATCTGCCGGAACATGAGATTGATTTCATCACCGAAATGGTGGATAGCTGTGACATATATGGCTTTTTGACAGACGATTATGATATCTATGCGGTGGCGCGCAGATTCAAGATCTCAGCGCGACGGGCCGATGAACTGCATGAACTGGTTTTACAGCTAAGCCCCTTGGGCATCACCTCCCGCAATATCTCCGAATGCCTCTGTGCCCAGCTCACAGAAGAGCAGAGAGCGAACCCCATCATCCACGGTATGGTCACAGAGCAATTTGACAACCTGATCCATCGCCGCTATCAGAAGATAGCATCCTATTACAATGTGGCCGAAGACACCATCATGGCCTATCGGGAGCAGATTTCCAAGCTGGACCCCAAGCCGGGGCTGCGCATTTTGAGCAGTAACGCCGCTTACGTATATCCCGATGTCACGCTGAAACTGGTGGACGACGAATATGTGGTGATTATCAACGACCATATCACCCCGAATATCATCATCAGTCCCCGCTATCGCAAGATGATCAATAGGGGCTACTTCGACCGGCAAACCGTCTCCTATGTGCGGGAACGGATCAATAGCGCCAAATTCCTGATCAAATCCATCTATATGCGCATGCGCACTCTGGAGCAGGTCTCACTTTCTATCGTAAAGCATCAACACGATTTCTTTTACAACGGCAGCGGAGTGATGCAACCGCTCACCTACAGTGTGATCGCCCAGGATATCGGCAAAAGCGAATCCACCATCAGCCGGGTGGTGAAGCACAAATACGCCGAAACCCCTTATGGCATCTTCGCTTTCAAAGACTTCTTTACTTCCACCGCCGGACGGGATGATAACTTTGAAGAGATCTCCCGGCAAAAGGCCAAGGGCTGCATCATCCGCTTGATCGAAGCTGAGGATAAGAAGAAGCCGCTTTCAGATCAGAAATTGGTGGAAAGCCTGAAGAGCGAAGGGCTGAATATCTCCCGCCGGATCATCGCCAAATACCGTGATGAGATGGGAATCCTGAATAGCAGATTAAGAAAACAATAGAGGACAAATTGGAAAAGTATCAAGTCTTGGTAATCGGAGCCGGACCCGGTGGCTATGAAGCCGCCATCCGCCTCTCGCAGTATGGAATTTCTACCATCGTGCTCGAAAAAGAGCGCTTGGGTGGAGTGTGTTTAAATTGGGGCTGCATTCCCACCAAAACTTTGGTTAAATCGGCCGAATTGGTTAGTGAAATAAACGATTCTGCCACCTACGGCTTGCCCGAAATGGAGCTCAAGCTGGATTACAGCAAGGTTTGGGAGCGCAAAAACACCGTGGTGGAACAGCTCGTAAAAGGAATCGAGTATCTGTATAATAAACGCAAGATTCCGCTGATCATCGGCACTGTGACCTCCATCCAAAAACAAGACGAAGGCTACCTCGTGCAAACCTCCGAGGGCCAGAGCTATTTTGCCCCGTACATCATCCTCGCCACCGGGGGCAGCACCAAAAGCCTGCCCGGCATCACGATCGATGAACAGGACATTATGTCTTCCCGCGGCATCCTGAAGATGGACACTCTGCCAGAAAGCCTGGCAGTGGTGGGTGGAGGAGTGATCGGCTGTGAATTTGCCTCCATCTTTGCCCGCTTTGGCGTCGCAGTTACCATCGTCGAATTCCTGCCCAGATTGCTCTCTTTGGAAGATGAGGAAATCTCCAAACGTATTCCCCTCATGCTGAAGAAATCCGGCATCAAGATCATGACCAAAACCGGAGTGGAAAGCATCGAAAAGGGCGAAGGTGAGATGATCCTGAAGCTGAATAACGACAGCGAAATCCGGGCCCAGAAAGTGCTGATGGCAGTGGGACGTGGACCTAGTTTTGACATCGAAACCAAGGGCTTTGAGCTGAGTATGGAGCGCCGGGCAATTGGCATCGACGACAGCATGCAAACTTCTGCCCCGGGCATATATGCTATAGGCGACGTGACCGACAAAATGCAACTGGCGCACACTGCCAGCAAACAGGGACTGATGGCTGTGGAGCATATCGCCTCCATCATCCTGGGCAAAGCCAGGCCCACCACAGTTTTGAACTATATCAATATACCCAGATGCACCTTTACCGATCCCGAAATAGCTTCGGTGGGACTCACCGAGCTTCAGGCAAAAGATACTTATGGCGAGATCACAATCGGCAAATTCCCCTTTTCTGCCAGCGGAAAGGCTATGGCGATGTCTGCAACCCAAGGCTTTGTGAAAAGCATTGCCCGCAAAGATACGGGCACTCTGGTGGGTATGCACATCATCGGGCCACATGCGGCAGAACTCATTGCCCAGGGCGCCATCATGATCTCAAATAATATGACAGCAGAATCCGTAGAGGATATCGTATTTGCACATCCCACTCTTTCTGAAGCAATTATGGAATCCGTGGAAGACCTGCGAAACCTCTCTATACACAAAATTTAACAGGAGGATAACCATGCAAATCACTATTACAGCACGTCACTTCGAACTTACCAAAGCAATCCGGGACTATGTAGAAACCGCTTGCCTGAAACTGAAGAAGTACTTTGATCAAATCGTTGCCGTCCATGTAACTCTGGCCTTGGAAAACAACCGCAATATCTGTGAACTCTCCATGCATGCCGGCAAATTCAGCCTGCAAGCCCAAGCCGAAGAGATGGATATGTACCTTTCCATCGATACCGGTGTGGAAAGGATGGAAGCTCAGATCAAGAAGCTGAAAGACCGGGTGACTGACCATCAGAAGCGCGCTCTAAAAGATCACTTCGACGATTTCTCCCGCACCTCAGATTTCACCGTAAGCCAAACTGACCGTGTACGTACCACCATCAAGACTAAACGCGTGGTGACCGAACCACTGGACATCACCGATGCCATAGAGAAAATGGCTGAAGTAAGAGAAGACTTCTTCATCTTCAGAAATATAGAAACAGACCGCATCAACGTATTGGTAAAGAAAGACAAGGTGAATTTCACGCTCTTTGAACCCTAAACTAAAGTGATCGGGTAGCTGGCTTTGGGGGAAGTTTCCCGCTGGCTGTCCAAACAGGCCTTTTGTCCTCTCCTGATCCTGGGAGAGGACAGGGGGCAAAAAGGATACTATGAAAGAAATTACCGTACGAGACTTCTTTGATGCCAAGAAGAAAGACCTTGCGTTATCGCTGGTCACAGAGCCGGAGACTCTTGCCAAGAAGATCAATTCTCCACATGTAAACAGGCCGGGACTGGCTCTGGCGGGCTATCTGGAAGTCTTTTCGGCAGAACGGATTCAGGTCTTTGGCGAGACCGAGATTCGCTATCTGCAATCTCTGGCGGAGGATGATCTGGTTTCACGGATGCGGGATATGCTGCAGACCGAGATCCCTTGCATCATCATTTCAAAGGGACTTACCCTGCCTCCGGTGGTGGAATATCTGGCCAATGATCTGAATATCGCGCTGCTTTCCAGCCGCCTGTCCACCATCAATCTGATCCAACATCTTACCCGCTATATGCAGGATATATTCGCCCTGGAAAAGACGATTCACGCCACGCTGGTGGATGTCTTTGGCCAGGGGATCCTGATCACCGGCAAAAGCGGGATCGGCAAGAGCGAATGCGCCCTGGATCTGGTGCACCGCGGGCACTCTCTGGTGGGCGATGATCTCATCACTTTGCGCTATATTGATGATCAATTGATCGGCAAGCCCGGACGGGAATTTGGCCACTTTATGGAGATCCGTGGCGTGGGCTTTGTGAATGTGGAGCGCATGTTTGGCATCGAACGCACCCGCCGCTTCAAAACTATCAATATGCAGATGGAACTCATGCCCTGGCAAGAGAATATGGATTACGAACGCATCGGCCTGTCAAATACTTATGCCGAGCATTTGGGTGTGAAGATACCCATTATCTACCTTCCCGTTTCACCGGGAAAAAACGTTTCTGTGATCGTGGAAGTCGCGGCTATGAATATGATTCTCAAGGGTGCCGGTTACGACGCTGCCGAGGATTTTAGCCAGAAGATTCACGACGAAATTCGCAGGAAAACCATGCAAAAGAAGATGGACGATGATGCGCAAGAAAGTGAAAATAGCGAATAAGATGGGGCTACATGCCCGTCCTTCCGCACTTTTGGTGCGTGCTGCGACCAAATATCGCTCCGATTTTCACATCGAAAAGGATGGCACTACGATCAATGGTAAAAGCATAATGGGCGTGATGATGCTGGCCGCAGAATGTGGCAGCACCATAGAATTGATCGCAGACGGAGTGGATGAAGAGTATCTGATCAATGAGATATCAGAGATGATCACAAGTGGCTTTGGAGAGGAAAAATGAAAACCATGAAGGGAACAGGAATCGCCAAGGGACTGGCCTTTGGTAAAGCCAAGTACATCAAGATCATGCGATCTGAGATTCCTGCGCACAACATTTCAAAAGCTGAAAGTAAGGCAGAACTGGCAATATTTGAGGACATTCTGGATAAAAGCAGAGCGGAACTGCAGAATTATCTGAAGGCAGAACAGATTAGTGAAAGCGAAAAGGAGATTCTCGGCACTCATCTGGAGATTATCGACGATCCGGAATTGAAAGAGCAGATCACCCTATCCATCACCAAAGACTCGCATAATGTGGCCAAAGCCATAGACTTGGCCTTTGAAAAGGCTATTATCTTTTTTCAGAGCATGGAAAACGAGATGTTTTCCCAACGGGCCATAGATTTTGCCGACGTACGCAAACGTCTCTTGCACATAGTGCTGCCGCAGGAGCACGATCCCTTTGCGGATCTGAATGCGGAGAGCATCCCTATCTTTTCCGAGATCAGCCCCAGCGAAATATCTCTGCTCAGCAAACAGCATGTAGGCGCCTATATCTGCAAAGGAATCAGCTACACCTCACATGTGGGGATCTTGAGCCGGGCTTTGAACATCGGCTGTGTTTCCAATATCGAGGAGCTGGAAGAGTATATCAAGGAAGGTGATTATGTCATCGTGGATGGCGAAACCGGCACGGTGATCAGGCAGCCCGATGATGAAGCGCTGGAACTATTTGCACAACAGCTACAGATACAGGATCTTATCCATCAAAAAGGGGAGCGTCTTAGAGACATCGAAAGCCACACCAAAGACGCCCGCCATATCGATATAGCCCTCAATATCGGCCTGCCCCTTGAGATCGATCAGGTGCAGGAGCTCAGGAGCAGCGGAGTGGGATTGTTCCGCACCGAATTCCTCTTTTTAGCCCAGGATCATCTGCCCTCGGAAGCAGAGCAATACAAGGTTTATAGCGAGATGGCAAGCAAGATCGCCCCCAAGCCACTCACCATCCGCACCTTCGATTTGGGCGGAGACAAGATCTCGCATTTGATCCCTGCCCCAAAAGAAGAAAACCCCAATCTGGGAAATCGTGGAGTCCGCTTTTCCCTGGCCCATCCGCAGATTTTGCGCACTCAGCTCAAAGCCATTCTCCGGGCTGCTGTGCACGGCAATATCCGCATCATGTTTCCCATGATCATCGATGTGGATGACTTTTTGGAGGCCAAGCGAATTCTGGGGCAATGTGCCGACGAACTTTATGAAGAAGGGACTGCCCACAATGCCGATATCCAGGTGGGCTCGATGATCGAAATTCCCTCTGCTGCCCTGAGCTCATGCGCTCTGGCCCGCGAGTGCGATTTCCTGTCCATCGGCACCAACGATCTGGTGCAATACACCCTGGCGGTGGATCGTAATAATGAAGCCGTAAACCGCTACTACATCCAACATCATCCCGCCGTCTTGAAATTGATCCGGGCCACCATCATAAACGCTTCCAGACATGGTACTCCGGTATCCATTTGTGGAGAAATGGCTTCCATCAAGCAGTATATTCCGCTTCTGATCGGTATGGGCGTGAAGGAACTCAGCGTAAATGCTGCGGTCTATTATGAGATCAAATCAGTAGTGCGCAATTGCGATGCCAAGCTGCATATGATCGTCAAAAACTTCGATTTTTCCACTTCTTTGCCCAAGGTGGATGAATTGGTCTATCGCACGTTAAAACCTTATTATTCTTAAATAGGAGAGATTCTCATGATCCGCTTTGAACATCGTAACCTTTTGTCAAACCCGTATTTGAAGACCGCTATTCCCAGCTCACGGCTGGTGGATTTTGCGGGTATGGTAAAATCCGCGAGAGAGGAGATTTTGTCCGATCGCAAAGCCGATATTCTGGGCTTTTACGATCTTCCCGAGCAGGATACCACCCGGATCACAGACTTTGTAGCTGCTCTGGACCCCAAATTTGAAAACATGGTGGTTCTGGGCATCGGTGGCAGCGCTTTGGGTAACAAAGCTTTATACAGCGCCCTCAAGACCGAAGCCAGGCTCAAACGCAAAGTCTATGTCTATGACAATGTGGATCCCGTGTATCTGCACGAACTCCTGTCT
The DNA here is from genome assembly GCA_020532515.1 of Candidatus Cloacimonadota bacterium. Classification (GTDB taxonomy): domain Bacteria; phylum Cloacimonadota; class Cloacimonadia; order Cloacimonadales; family Cloacimonadaceae; genus UBA5456. The sequence goes on from JAJBAY010000025.1 coordinate 12,353, forward strand.
GAAATAGACCTGGAAAAGACTGTCTTCAATGTGGTTACAAAAAGCGGCACCACCGCGGAAACCATGTCTGGCTATATGATCGTATTGGATATCTTAAAGCAGAAATTCCCCCAGGATTATCAGAAACGCCTGATCATCACCACAGACAAAGAAAAGGGCTTCCTGCGCCAGGTGGTAAAGAGCGAAGGCTTTGCTTCATTTGTCGTGCCGGACAACGTGGGCGGAAGATTTTCCGTACTCACCGATGTAGGCCTGCTCTCCTCTGCCTTTGCTGGAATCGATATCAAGGCTCTGCTGAAGGGCGCTGCCGGGATGCGCGAAACCAGCGAAATCAAAGATATCACCCAGAATCCGCCGCTGCTGAATGGCCTCCTGCATTTCCTTTATATGCGGGATGGCAAAAACATCAGCGTAATGATGCCCTATAGCAATTCTTTATACGACTTTGCGGATTGGTATCGCCAGCTTTGGGCTGAGAGCCTGGGCAAGCGTTATGACGTGAGCGGCCGCGAAATCTACGTGGGGCAGACCCCCGTCAAAGCCCTGGGCACCACGGATCAACATTCACAGATCCAGCTTTATACTCAAGGCCCCAACGACAAGGTCATCACTTTCATCACAGTGGAAAAGTGGAATCATGACTACGTAATCCCGAATATCCATCCGGATCGGGGAGAGGTGAACTATCTGGGCGGCAAGAAGCTCTCGCAGCTCCTGAATGCCGAACGCCTGGCCACCGAATATGCACTCTGCAAGGCTCAGCGTCCCAATGCCAATCTGGTCTTTCCGGAAATCAATGCCGAAAACCTCGGTGCGGCCATTATGATGTATGAGATTCAGACCGTATTTACCGGTAAGCTTTTGAACATCAACCCTCTGGATCAACCCGGAGTGGAAGATGGCAAGATCGCAACCTACGCCTTGATGGGGAAAGCGGGATTTGATCAAGAACGCAAAGAAATCGAAGCCTACCAGAACCAGTAGTGGCGGACTCCGTTCCGCCTACACCACAAGCTTCGAAAAATGCAAAGATGGAAGCTAGAATTTCTAAAAACCCGGTACTTAAAGCGGAACAGAGTCCGCTCCAACGGCCTGCCTACACCGCAAGCCGAAACATACCCTGCATAGGAGGAGAAATCATGCAGTCAAAGTGGATAATCCTGGCCAGCCTTATCATCGTCCTCAGCAGCAGCCTCTGGGCCGCTCCCATCGACGATTTTAGACAGGCTTTCATGGCCAACCAAAATAGTCCCGAAGTCTTGGAGCAGCTCATCGCAGACTTCAAAGATCAAGAACTCTCCCTGGAAGACCATCGCCTCCTCCAAAGCCTATGGAGCAATGTGAATCCAGAGGCCATGCAGGCACATTACGAGGCATTATTACAGCAAAATCCCCAAAATCCCGAATACATCTATCTCAGCATCCGCATGAAAGACGGTGAAGCTCAGATGGCTGCAGCCCGCAAGCTGATTCAGGATTTCCCCACCTTCTATTGGGGCTATCGTATTATCGCGGTGAATCTTACCGAGACCATCTCCCAGGGAGGTAGCGAGACCTATCTCAAAAGCCCGCAATTCCACAAGGATGTGGATCAGGTAGAGCAAGGCCTAAAGCTTTTTGGCGCAGATGCTTATCTGAATATTGCGATCTTCTATGCTTACAAAGACGGTCAGGAACTCAAGAAAGCTTCAGTAGCTTTGGACAAGGTTTCAGACCCCCAGGCTATCAGCAGTAATATGCAGCAAATCGAAGAGTTTACGCTGAGAACAAAGGACCTGAATCTCTACGCCCTTTTGATCGGCACCGTGATGGATGATGCTCAGGAATCCGGCAGAATGAGTCCGGCAGAGGCAGAGCTAAACACAGAATATTTTATCATGAGATTCCGCGTGAAAAGCGAGGGTATTGCTGCTTTGGACAACCATCTTGCCGAAAACCCCCAGCTCAAGACCAATCCGGATTTGAGCCGGATCATCGCTGGTCTTTATTTGGAAAACGACCGCAAAGAAAGTGCTCTGGATGCACTGAGCTTCTATGGTAGCTCCAAAGACGTTGATTACATGTATCTTAGCAAGAGTAACGAGTTTGCCCAGCTTCATGATCATCGCCGCTGGAAGGCTCTGCTCAAAAAGGCAAAAGTCACCTGGGACAAGGGTGCAAAAGCCCGCAAAGCAGAAGCTCTCAAAGATCGGCAAAGCCTTCCTGCCCCAGCTTGGGAGCTGCAAGACCTTGGGGGCAAGATTTACAAATTAGAGGACCTCAAAGGCAAGATCGTGATTCTGGATTTTTGGGCCTCCTGGTGCAGCCCCTGCAAGATGGCCATGCCCAGTCTCAGCAAGTGGATGCAGGAAGAAATGCCCCCGGGAGTCGAAGTGTTTTCGGTGAACGTGATGGAGCGTAATATCGAGGATGGCAAGGCTCATTTCAAGAGCAAAGGCTTTAACATGACCTATCTGGAAGGAACCCCTGAAGTCGCTGCCGCCTATGGCGTTAGCAGTATTCCTCATTTTACCATCATCGATCAGGCTGGCAAGATCGCCTGGAGCGTGGTGGGTTTCAGCTACTCATTTGAAGAAAGCCTGAACTACCAAATAGAGGCTTTAAAAAAGGATTAGCTTTATGGCAGAGCCCAAATACGATCGCTGTTTTGTCTGCGGGAAGGCCAATCCCAGCGGCCTGAAGCTGGATTTTACCTACGATGAGGCCGGGGCTGCCTATGCCACCCTGGCCGTGGATGAAATCTTTGAAGGATATCCGGGAGTGGTGCATGGTGGCATCCTCTCCACTCTTTTGGATGAAGTGATGGCCAAAGCGATCATTCAGAGCGGGAAAGTCGCTGTAACAGCCAAACTCTCAGTCTCTTACCGCAAAGCCCTGAGCTCCGGCCAGAACGTCGTGATCAAAGGCTGGATCACAAAAGCTAAAAGCAGAATCATCAGCACTGCCGCCAGCATCTCAGACGAGAGCGGAATCTATGCCGAGGCGGAAGCGGTCTTTGTGGTGCCCCGGAGCGATTCATGAAAAACCCTTTTTCCTGGCTTTTTAGCCCCGATGAACAGCGCATTCTCCTGATTATCGCAGCTTTCCTGATCCTGGGTTCTAGCTTGCAACTAACTGGATACCAGGGTGTAGCACAGTCCTCTGTTCTTTCCGATAGCCTGCTGGTGGATCTCAAAGAGGACACCGCTCTCATCGTCGATATCCGCACCGCTACGAAAGCGGAATTGATGGCTCTATCCGGGATTGGCCCCAAACGGGCGGACGACATTATCAGCTACCGGGAGCAGCATCCTTTTCGCAATGTCAATGAACTCACCAAGGTCAGTGGTATCGGAATCAAGACCTATCAACGCTGCTATCCCAATTTGCTTGTTTTTGGCGATTCTCTACTAACTGAACCCGCTACTTCCTCTTCCACCAAGGCAAAAAAGTCCAGCTCCAAAGCAAGCGTCACCGCCCCTGTAAATATCAATACCTGCAGTCTGGAGGAGCTCTGCACTCTCAGTGGGATCGGACCCGTCAAAGCCCAGGCTATCATAGATTACCGCACAGAGCATGGCCCCTTTTCTGCGCCCGATGATTTGACCAATGTCAAAGGAATCGGCCAGATCACTCTGCAAAAGAATCTGTCCCGCCTGCGTACCGAATAAGCCTGGAAACCTGTCCAGCCACATCGACCCTCCCCAATCCCAAACAAACCTGTTGACACAAAATGCCCACAACTTTTAGTGGATTCTGAATTTTGAAATTTGGGGAGTAAAAAATGAAGACACCTGGACTAAGCTGGACGCCGACTGTTACCCTGGCCAAGCTCTTTGAAGAGCAGAGTCAATTCTTTGACGCTTTGGCCACCTATGAGCTGATCGCCCAAACCGATGCTTCACCTGCTATCAGGGAGAAGATCGAAGATCTGCACGCCCGGATTTTGAATGATCCTTCGAACCGTTATGATCCCCGAATTGAAAAGCTTTTCACTCCTGAGGAGCTGGCTTATCTAAAGATCATCAGCCATCAGGGCTTCGACAATATGTCCATCACCATGCAAAAGCTGGGAGAAGGCATTCAGGAAAGCCAACTGATCTTTGATGATGAGGATATCCTGGCCGAAGAAAGCGAACTTGATGCTCTGTCTGCCATGCTTGCGGAGATCGAAAAACAAGCTCAGATCAGTATGATCAATTTGAACGATAACTTTTCTGACCTCACCGTGGGCGACCTGCTCATCACCATTCTTTCCCGCTACGACAGAAACCAACTGCTCAGTGAGATCCATCTCGCCGATCTGATCAGCCTTTTTGTGGATTTGCAAAATCCCAAGTCTTGACGATGGCCAAAGATCCCCCCAGCTACAATAGAGTCTGTGAGCGCTGTACACGCCTGTGTAAACAAAACAAAGAAGTGCAATTGCTCACCTGCCCGAGGTTCAAACCCAAGGCTGTGCAGCTTGAGATCAAAGTCCCCGGCTATGGCCAAAGATTTGATAAGCGCACATGATCCGCATCATCGCAGGCATTTACAAAAAGCGTAAGCTGGCCGCAGTACCAGGACACAGCACCAGACCCACCACAGATTACAACCGCGAAATGATCTTCAGCACCTATCAGGATTTTGAGGGCAAACGCGTGCTTGATCTTTTTGCCGGAACCGGCGCCCTGGGTCTGGAAGCCCTCTCCCGCGGAGCAATATGGGTGGATTTTGTAGAATTTGCCTCCCCTGCCATTGCCACCATCCTGGGCAATATCCAGATTTTAGGCTGTGGGGAAGACTGCCACCTCTATCGCAAAAAAGTTGAGTCCTATCTGAAAACCTGCACTCAGACCTACGATATCATTTTCCTGGATCCGCCCTATGATAAAAACATGATAAATCCTACCCTGCAAAGCATCTTCGAGCAGAATCTTTTGGAGCCGGAGGGCGTGATCGTGGTGGAACATTCCCGCGATGAGAAGATCAAGGAAGGGTTCCAAGACTGGATTATCCAGCACAAATCCAGCAAATCCTGCGGCTTCACCTGGCTGCAGTATTAGGGTTTTAGCGTTTTAGCGTTTTAGCGTTTTAAGGTTTTATCGTTTTAGCGTTTTATGGTTTTAAGGTTTTAGCGTAGCGCAGGACGCCGTTCCTGCGGAAACCCCTAAATCTACCTTTTCGGTGCCCTCGGTGTCTCGGTGGTAAAAAAAACCTCTATTTCCCGTAGTGGCAGACTCCTGTTCCGCCTACAGCAAAATCTACATATTCTTCTACATATTCCTCTCTCTATTCCTTGTCCACGCACCGTCTGAACACAGTGCTACTGCCGGCTAAGCCAGCTTTCCCCCTTCCTGAACCGTTGAACTTGATTCTAACACAGTTTCGACTCGAGATGACTTGAAGTTTCGAGTCATCTCGAGTCGAAGGCATGTCAAAAACAAGTCCGGTGAAGAGGGATGTGACGGCCTTCACTGCATTCCGGACTCGGGATTTTATCCGAATCAGCCCAGCGGTTAACTGCTGGGCCATAGGCATTCGCCTGTCGTCCTACCGGACTAGTTCTGACTTCTGGCTGTCCTATTTATCCAAAAAATTGTTCTTTCAGGCTATTTAAAACAACGTGCCTCTGGCGCTTATATGGTATGTGCCTATCGGTATCCTATCTAAAATATCGTGTCTACAGCACTCTTTGTGACACGTGCTTCTTGGATTTCTACCCAGAATAGCACCCTGATATTCTTTGTTCTGGTTCTCGCTGATTGTTGACGGCATATAATTCCAGTTTTATTAGCTTCTGAACCATTAAAATAATCATGCTGTCCAGGCCGTCATATCTCCATGTCCCTGTCAACTTTCTCAAGCCTTTTAACCGAAGGTTCAAAGCTCAAAAATGCAGAAAACATAAAACTTCCGAATTATTATGTTGACAGAATAACGATCGTCAAAAACAAGGTAATACAATAAGATACAAGCAAGAACATAGAGTGTGACCGTAAAAAAGATGTTGACAAAAACTGGTATGTCAAATTGATTGGCAAAACCTTATGCCGATGTAGCTCAATGGCAGAGCAATTGATTTGTAATCAATAGGTTGGGGGTTCAACTCCCTTCATCGGCTCCATAGCTGTGGAGAGGTTCCCGAGTGGTCAAAGGGAACAGACTGTAAATCTGTCGTCAGTCGACTTCGGAGGTTCAAATCCTCCCCTCTCCACCATTTTACTCTAGCGGGAGTAGCTCAGTTGGCTAGAGCGTCAGCCTTCCAAGCTGAGGGTCGCGGGTTCGAACCCCGTTTCCCGCTCCATTTTTTGTCAGCCCTTTTAAGGTGGTTAATACAAGATCAAGCTCAAGTAGCTCAGTCGGTAGAGCGCATCCTTGGTAAGGATGAGGTCACCGGTTCAATTCCGGTCTTGAGCTCCACTTTGGATCGGCAATTTACGGGAGTAAATCCCCGTAAGATACTTTATTATTATAGCGAATAAACAAGGACATGGAATACTAATTCCAGGAGGAACAATGGCAAAACAAAAGTTCGTGCGTACCAAGCCACACGTAAACATAGGTACGATCGGTCACATTGACCATGGTAAGACCACGCTCACTGCGGCGATTACCCTTTATCTGAGTAAGAAGGGCGGAGGCAGTTTCCGTTCCTTCGCAAGTATTGATAACGCTCCCGAAGAAAAGGCTCGTGGTATAACCATTGCCACCAGTCATGTGGAATATGAAACCGAAAATCGCCACTATGCCCACGTGGACTGCCCCGGTCATGCTGACTATATCAAAAACATGATCACCGGTGCCGCTCAAATGGACGGTGGTATTCTGGTAGTAAGCGCATACGACGGCCCCATGCCTCAGACCCGTGAGCACATCCTGCTCGCTCGTCAGGTGGGTGTACCTGCTATCGTAGTTTTCATGAACAAGTGCGACCTCGTCGATGACGAAGAACTGCTTGATTTGGTTGAGATGGAAGTTCGTGAACTTCTGGACAAGTACGATTTCCCCGGCGACGAGATTCCAGTGATTCGCGGTTCTGCTCTGAAGAGCTTGAATGGCGATCCTGCTGCCGAAGCTCAGATTCAGGCCTTGATGGATGCGGTTGATTCTTACATCCCCATGCCTGATCGCATGGTGGACAAACCCTTCCTTATGCCTGTGGAAGACGTCTTTTCCATTCCTGGCCGTGGCACAGTAGCTACAGGCCGTGTGGAACGTGGCGTTATCAAAATCCAGGACAAGGTTGAGCGCGTAGGTATCCGTGAGACTGTGGAAACCACCTGTACTGGTGTGGAAATGTTCCGCAAGCTGCTTGATCAAGCCCAGGCTGGAGACAATGTTGGTCTTCTTCTGCGTGGCTTTGCCAAGACTGATATGGAACGTGGAATGGTTTTGGCCAAGCCGAAATCCATCCATCCTCACACCAAGTTCATCGGTCAGACCTATATCCTGACCAAAGAAGAAGGTGGCCGTCACAAGCCTTTCCAAACCGGTTATCGTCCTCAGTTCTACTTCCGTACCACCGACGTTACTGGCTCTCTTGAGCTTCCAGAAGGCGTCAAAATGGTTATGCCCGGTGACAACGTGGAAATTACCGCCACACTTATCACTCCGATTGCTATGGAGCAGGGCTTGCGCTTTGCTATCCGCGAAGGTGGACACACCATCGGCAGCGGCGTGGTATCTTCAGTCATAGAATAGTACCGGTAAGTAAAGATGAGAGATATTATCACATTGGCTTGCGAAGAGTGCAAGAATCGTAATTATACGACCACTCGCAACAAACGCAAGAACCCGAATAGGATGGAGCTGAAGAAATTTTGCCCCACCTGCCGGAAACATACAAATCATAAGCAGCGGTAACAGGCTGCAGTAATATATGTTGCAGGACAGTAGTTCAATTGGTAGAGCACCGGTCTCCAAAACCGGGGGTTGCGGGTTCAATTCCTGCCTGTCCTGCCACATTTTTATCTGCGGCGCGAGCCCAAACAGGTATTTGGTAAAATAATGAAATTTGCAGAAGTAAGTCGCTTTTTCCGCGATGTGCGTTCCGAGATGAAATCCGTAAGCTGGCCCACAAAGGACGATCTTAAAGAGGGTACAGTGGTAGTCATAGTAATGTCTGCCATCGTAGCAATCTTTTTGTCCCTGGTGGATTTTGGATTTTCCCGTATCTTGGAATTGCTCTTTTAAGAGGAAAGAATAGTGGCAATGAAATGGTATGTACTCCATACCTATTCCAGTTTTGAGAATAAGGTAAAGACCGCGATAGAAAAGGGTCTGGAAGGAACAGAAATGCAAGCATCAGTGGGTCGGATTCTGGTTCCTGTGCGCAAGACTTTTATCATCAGAGATGGCAAGAAGATCGAACGTGAACGCAAGGTTTTTACCAGTTATGTGATTCTGGAAGCAGACCTAACCCCGGAGCTGAAGACATATATCCTCGGCTTGGCTGGTGTAACCAGCTTTTTGGGTATGAGCAAGCAGCAAAAAGATCCCACTGCTCTGCCTCAGGAAGAGGTGGATCGTCTTTTGGGTATTGCAGATCCGGATCGTGATTTTAAGACATTTTCTTATTTGCCGGGCGATATGGTACGAGTGATCTCGGGTCCTTTCACAGATTTTGAAGGCATAGTACAAAAGACAGCCGATGAAGGCAACAAGCTGGTGATAGACGTCACCGTTTTTGGACGTCGCACCCCTGTAGAGCTGAGCGGAAGTCAAGTAGAACAGATTAAAAAATAGATTAGTAAGACAAGAGGAAATAAAAATGGCAAGACCAAAAGATGCCGTATTAACTTTGAAGTTACAGCTTCCCGCCGGCAAGGCAACCCCGGCTCCTCCAGTGGGTCCCGCTTTGGGCCAGGCTGGGGTAAATATTCCAGAATTCTGCCGCCAGTTTAATGAAAAGACCGCAGATCAACCCGGAATGGTATTTCCGGTAATAATCTACGTCGCCAAAAATAAATCTTTCACATTTGAGATCAAGACACCGCCTGCCAGCGTTCTGATAAAGAAAGAAGCTGGATTGGCCAAAGGTTCTGCCACTCCGAATACAGCCAAAGTCGGCAAGCTGAACAAGGCCCAACTCAAGACGATAGCTGAACTCAAAATCCAGGATATGAATTGCAATTCCCTTGAATCCGCTATGAGTATGATCGCAGGTACTGCACGGAGCATGGGCGTCACCACAGACGCTTAATGCCTTGATGCAGGAGATAGTATTCACAAAGGAGATTCAATGAAACATAGTAAAAGGTACAAAGTCGCCTATGCGATGTATGATCGCCAAAAGAGATTTGAACTTGACGAATCGATCAAACTGCTGAAGAGCCTGCCGGCTCCGAAGTTTGACGAAACAGTCGAGATCCATTTCAATCTTGGCGTCGATCCTCGCAAAGCAGATCAGCAGATCAGAAACTCGCTGGTATTACCACATGGAACAGGTAAGACCATGCGCGTACTCGTATTTGCTGAAGGCGACAAAGCAGAAGAAGCCAGAAATGCTGGCGCCGATTACGTTGGCGTGGACGATTTCATCGAAAAAATCACCGGTGGTTGGTTTGATTTTGACGTTGTGATCTCTACTCCGAACCTTATGGGACGTATCGGAAAATTAGGCCGTGTCCTTGGTCCGCGTGGACTGATGCCCAACCCCAAAGTGGGAACTGTAACAATGGATGTAGCTAAAGCCGTGGAAGAATCCAAAGGCGGAAAAGTGACTTATCGCGTAGATAAGTTTTCGAATCTGCATATCCCGGCTGGCAAGATCAGCTTCTCTGAAGCAGATCTGAGAGCTAACCTCAAAGCCATCCTTGCTGCAATCCTCAAAGAACGCCCAGCCACCCTAAAGGGCGTTTATATCAGGAGCATCACTCTGTGCACCACCATGGGACCCGGAATTAAACTACAGGTCGCAAGCGCAACCTTGGCAGCGAAAAGCTAAAAGGAGGCACAAGTAATGGTTCAACAATATAAAGTAGACAAAGTCCAGAACCTGGTCGAAAGACTACGTGGCGCAAAAGCGATTGTACTGGTGGATTACAAGGGAATTAACATCGAACAGGTGAATGAGCTGCGCAACCGCTTCAGAGCGGACAAAGTGGATTACATGGTGCAGAAAAACACCTTGCTCAAAATTGCATTGAACGAACTCGGAATCACAGAACTGGATGATTATCTGAAAGGCCCCACTGGCGTGGCTATCTGCCTTGATGATGAAGTATCACCCGCTCGCGTGGTCGCAAAGTTCAAAAAAGAGATCATGGGAGATGCCGGCTTTCCAAGTTTTAAAGTCGGATACGTGGCAGGACACGTATTTGGAATCGAAGAGCTCAGCTCTTTGGCTACACTTCCCACCCGCGACGAGATTCTGGCACAAGTAGTGGGCGGCATGGCCGCACCTATTACCGGATTCCTGGCGGTAAATCTGGGTATCATCCGCAAATTCTTTTATGCGATAGATGCCATTAAAGATAAACAAGCTGATGCTAGCTAATAAAAAATTAGTCATATATCCGATGGAGGAAAGATGTCCGATAAAAAACAACAAGTAATTGACCTTATTAAAGAAATGACCGTTCTTGAGCTCTCTGAACTCGTCAAAGAAATGGAAGACATATTTGGTGTGTCCGCTGCTGCCCCCGCGGCCGCTTTTGCCGCTCCTGCCGGCGCCGCCGAAGAAAAAGAAGAACAGACCGAATTTGACGTAGTCCTTACCAATGCCGGTGACAAAAAGATCAACGTGATCAAGACCGTACGCGAAATCACAAACCTTGGCCTCAAAGAGGCTAAAGACTTAGTGGACAGCGCACCGAAAGCAATCGTTGAGAAAGTAAGCAAAGAAGAAGCTGAAACTACAAAGAAAAAACTTGAAGACGCTGGCGCAACTGTCGAACTCAAGTAAGTGGCTTTTTAGCCAAGTAATATGTCCAAAAAAAGTCCTCAAGGACTTTTTTTGGACTAATTCACTTGCCCACATCGTGAATCTAAGGTATATCTTAAGTGCTGCAATTGCAGGCAATACAATGAGTCGCTGGCTAATAGCGTGAAAAGAATACAAAGCACCAACCCCTATCAAGTGTGTCCTAAGGGCACAAAGGAGTGAGCTTTTGAGAAAGATCAAAAGTTATTCTCGTATCTCCGGAAGATTTGCCGAACTGGGCATTCCTGAAGTAGAAATTCCGAACCTGCTGGCTATGCAGGTGGATTCGTTTAATGAGTTTTTGCAAAAGGACGTGCACCCTCTACGCAGAGTGAAAAAAGGATTGCAAGCTGTCTTTGAATCTATCTTTCCCATCGAAGACAACAAAGGGCATTTCCTGCTCGAATTTATCGAGTACTCTGTGCTTCAAGAGAAATATACCATTGGCGAATGCCGGGAGCGGAATTTATCTTACCAGGCGCCTCTTAAAGCCAAAATGCGTCTATCCGTCTTTGAAATCACAGAAGCAGGACGAGAGCACAAAGATACCCTGGAGCAGGATGTATTTTTGGGCGAAATCCCACTCGTCACTGATCAAGGCACCTTTATCGTAAATGGTGCCGAACGTGTGATCATCTCTCAGCTCCAACGCTCTCCTGGAGTGTTTTTCTCCGAAGTGAAACATCCTTCGGGAAAAACTCTGTACTCTGCCAAAGTGATTCCCTATAACGGTTCCTGGCTGGAATTCGACATTGATATCCATGATGTGATGTTTGTGCATATAGACAAACGTCGCAAACTGCCGGTCACCACGCTATTGCGTGCGATCGGAATCTCCACCAGCCATGACCTGCGCAAGACTTTTTACAAAAGCGAAAAGGTAGCCCTGGCCGATGCCAAAAACCGCTACCTCTTCCAAGACATTAAAGTAGCTGGAATCGATGAACCCGTAGCCTTTGCCAATGAACAGGTCTCTGATGTCCTGATCAAGATTTTGGGCGAACACAAGATCAAACATGTGGAAACGATAGATTCCAACTTTGAGATTGCGCGTAAGGTCTTGGAAAACACCATTGCCAAAGACCCCACTACGAATCGGGATGAAGCCCTGAAAAAGATCTATTCCCTGATTCGCCCCGGAGAAGATGCTCCGGTGGAAGCCGCCCAACAATTGGTTGATCGTATGTTCTTCAATGAAAAGCGCTACAACCTGGGCGAAGTGGGACGTCACAAGATCAACGTCCGCCTTGGTATCGATATCGATATCAACACCATGACTCTCACGGTGGAAGACTTTGTGAGTATCTTTAAGACCTTGATCGATATCTATAACGACGATGATGAAATCGATGATATCGATAATCTAGCTAACCGCCGTGTACGCACGGTGGGAGAACTGCTTCAAGAACAATACAATACAGGACTCTCCATGATCTCCAGGATTATCCAGGAACGCATGGCGATTTCCAATATAGATGAGATCACAGTCCACGATCTGGTGAATAGCAATGCACTGATCAATGTGGTGCAGGGATTCTTCCTCACCGGTCAGCTCTCCCAATTTATGGAGCAAACCAATCCTCTGGCAGGCCTGCGGCACAAACGTGCGCTTTCTGCTCTGGGACCTGGTGGCCTCACTCGTGACCGGGCTGGATTTGAAGTTCGTGACGTGCACGCCTCTCACTATGGACGCGTGTGCCCCATTGAAACTCCGGAAGGCCCCAATATCGGACTCATCGTCTCTCCCGCAATCTATAGCCGGATCAATCATCTGGGCTTTATCGAGACCCCTTATCGCAAGGTGGCCGCCGGTATCGTGACCGATGAATACGTCTATATGGATGCAGCCGAAGAAGAACACTTTGTTATCGCCCAATCCGACGTGCATCTCGATGATGAACGGCGCATTACGGACGAAACTGTCTTTGCCCGTGAAAAGGGTGATTTCATCCAGGTGGACCCCAAAGATATTGAATATATGGATGTAGCTCCTCAGCAGATGGTTTCTGTATCTGCAGCGATGATTCCCTTCCTGGAGCATGACGACGCAAACCGTGCTCTGATGGGCTCAAACATGCAGCGCCAAGCTGTGCCCTTGCTCAATCCTCAGGCACCGGTCGTCGGTACCGGCATGGAAAAGATCGTCACCGTAGGAACTTCGGATATCGCTCTGGCGCCTTATGACGCCATAGTGGAACATGTGACCTCCGGTTACATCGATCTGAAAGCCCTGGATGAAAAAGACGAAGCGCTGTACCTGGGCTCTGGCAGCAGAGTGCATCTGAAGAAGTTTATCCGCACAAACCAGGATACTTGTGCCAATCAGCGCCCCACCGTGAAAGTGGGAGATACCGTGCGAAAAGGTCAGCCTTTATCTGATGGTGCCTGTGTGGAAGACAACCGTCTGGCCCTGGGTACCAATATGATGGTCGCCTTTATGCCCTGGTATGGTTACAACTATGAAGATGCTATCATCATCAGCGAGAAAGTAGCCCGCGAAGACACCCTCACCTCTATTTATATTGAGGAGATGGAAGTCCTGGTGCGCAACGTGAAAAACGGCCGTGAAGAACTGGCCTATGATATCCCCAATGTGCCTGCTCAGGCCCTGAGGAATCTGGATAAGACCGGTATCGTCAGAGTGGGTTCTGTGATCCACGCCGGCGATGTCATCGTGGGTAAAGTCACGCCCAAAAGCATCGAGATCGATCCTTCTCCGGAAGAGAATCTGATGCGTGCCCTGTTTGGCGATCGGGCTGGTGATTTCACCAATAGCTCGCTCAAAGCCAAGCCCGGCATGGAAGGCGTGGTGATCGACGTCAAAGTATTCTCCCGTCTGGAAGATGGTGTGGATATGGACGACGAAAACGACGATAAGATCAAGATGCTCAAAGATGAACTGACTCTGCGTCGTAAGAAAGTAGAAGAATTCAAACAAGAAAAGCTCTCCGCCATCCTTTTGGGCCAAAAAGCCAAAACGATTTGGGATGAGAAGACTAATGCCTATTTCATCGCCCCCGGCAAGAAGATCAACAAAGATGATCTGGACAGAATCAACTTCAAGAAGCTGGATCTGGATGTCGAAATGGTGGAAGACAGTGCTATAAATAACATGATTTATCAGGATATCTCGCTGAAGATCAAGCAATCCCTGGAGCAAAGCGAGAACATTTACAAGAAATCCCGCGAACGTATCAAGCACGGAGACGAGCTGCAATACGGCGTACGCAAGATGGTCAAAGTATATGTGGCCAAAAAGCGTAAGATCGAAGTGGGAGACAAAATGGCCGGTCGTCACGGAAACAAGGGTGTGATCTCCATCATAGCCCCCATCGAAGATATGCCCTTTATGGAAGACGGTACCCCTGTGGATATCGCTCTCAACCCCTTGGGTGTGCCTTCCCGTATGAATATCGGTCAGATCATGGAGACTCACCTTGGCTTGGCGGCAAAGGCTCTCGGTTTTGATGCCGAGACCCCCATCTTTGATGGCGCCAGCAATGAAGACATCCGCGAAGAACTCAAAGCCGCCGGATATGCCGAAGATGGCAAGATGGTGCTTTATGATGGCAAGACAGGCAGTCCCTTCAAGGAAAGAGTCACAGTGGGGATCATCTATATGATGAAGCTAAACCACCTGGTGGCAGATAAGATGCATGCCCGCTCCACCGGACCTTATTCGCTGATCACGCAGCAGCCTCTGGGCGGTAAAGCCCAACACGGCGGCCAGCGTCTGGGAGAGATGGAGGTCTGGGCTCTGGAAGCCTATGGCGCCGCTCATGTCCTGGAAGAAATGCTCACCATCAAGAGCGATGATGTAGATGGAAGAAACAACGCTTTCAAAGCCATTACCCGCGGAGAGAATCCGCCTCCTCCAGGAGTGCCGGAATCCTTCAACGTATTGGTGAGTGAACTCAAATCTCTCGGCTTTGACATTGAATTTGTCAAAGACGGGGAAGGCAAATAGGGGAAGACAGGATGAAAGATACAAGACGTGAACAAAGACCCGCGGAATACGATGCAGTCCGCATCAAGATAGCTTCTCCGGATACTATCATAAACGATTGGTCCCATGGTGAGGTCACAAAACCTGACACCCTGAATTACCGCACATTAAAACCTGAAAAAGATGGACTTTTCTGCGAACGCATCTTCGGTCCCGAACGGGATTACGAATGCGCTTGCGGTAAATATAAAAAGAAACGCTTTCAAAACACGGTCTGCGACCGCTGTAATGTATTGGTCACCACCAGTCGTGTGCGTCGTACCCGCATGGGGCATATCCAGTTGGCTGTGCCTATTGCGCACATCTGGTTTGTAAAATCAGCTCCTTCCAAGATCGGCACTTTGCTGGATATGACCATCAAAGACCTCGAACGGGTGCTGTATTACGAATCCTTTATCGTAATCGATCCCGGCGATAGTCCTTATGAGAAGATGGAACTTTTGGAAGTGGACGAGTTTTACGAGATCAAAGACAAGGTAGGCGAAAACTTCGTGGCCATGATGGGTGCAGAAGCGGTAAGAGACTTACTGGGACGCATCAATCTCAAAGACGAAGCCCCTAAACTGAGAGCCCGGCTCAAATTAGAAGAATCCGCTCTAAGAAAGCAGAAGCTGATCAAAAAGCTGAAGATAGTGGACGCCTTCATCAAAAGCGGAAATGAACCTGCTCACATGATCCTGGAAGCCTTGCCGGTATTGCCTCCCACCCTGCGTCCCTTAGTGCCGCTGGAAGGTGGAAGATTTGCCACTGCGGATTTCAACGATCTTTACCGCCGCGTAATTACCAGAAACAACCGTCTCAAGACCCTTCTGGAAATCCGCGCTCCTGAAGTGATATTGCGCAATGAAAAGCGCATGTTGCAGGAAGCTGTGGATGCTTTGATAGACAATAGCCGCAAAGCCCGCCCTGTGCGTGGACGCGGTAACCGCCCGCTGAAATCCCTCACTGACCAATTGAAGGGAAAACAAGGAAGATTCCGTCAAAACCTCTTGGGTAAACGGGTGGACTATTCCGGACGTAGCGTGATCACGGTGGGTCCGGATCTCAAGCTCTATCAATGTGGCTTGCCCAAAGATATGGCTGTGGAGCTCTTTAAGCCTTACCTCATCGAACGCTTGCAGAAGATGGGCGAAGTGGACAAGGTAAAGAACGCCAAGAAACTCATTGAGAAAAAGCAACCTGAAATCTGGAGCATTCTGGAAGACGTGGTGAAGGACTATCCAGTCCTGCTGAACCGCGCCCCCACCTTGCACCGTCTTGGTATTCAGGCGTTTATGCCAGTGCTTACAGATAATAAAGCCATCCAGCTTCACCCCATGGTCTGCGTTCCTTTTAATGCGGACTTTGATGGTGACCAGATGGGTGTGTATGTCCCGCTTTCCATGGAAGCTCAGATCGAAGCCAGAGTACTGATGCTCTCGGTGAGGAACCTGCTGCTCCCCGCCAATGGCAGACTGGCAATGGCTGCAAACCAGGACATCGTTCTGGGATGCTACTACCTCACCATGACGGAAGATGAGCCCAATGCAGATTTCACGAAGCTGCGCCATTTCTACGGACCCGATGAAGTAATCGCCGCTTATGAAAACGATGAACAATTGTGCAGCGTGAAAGGCGACACCGTGATCGAGCGTAGTCTGGATTTGCATACCTGGATCCGCGTC